>NZ_AKIS01000064.1:0-5759 GCF_000277005.1 Pontibacter sp. BAB1700
TTAAATATTTAATTTTAATTCAATAAACCCTATCCTTAGCCTAAATAACACAATAACAAAGGTTTAAGTGCCAAATTACTTTAACAATTCTCTTGAAATTACTATTTTCTGAATCTCAGAAGTGCCTTCGTAGATTTGTGTGATTTTGGCATCGCGCATCAAACGCTCTACATGGTACTCTTTCACGAAACCGTAACCGCCGTGTACTTGCACTGCTTCTACTGTTGTGTCCATGGCCACTTTAGAAGCGAAAAGCTTCGCCATTGCACCGGACATGCCGTAATCCTGGTGCGTGTCTTTGTGGTAAGCGGCCTTCAGACAAAGCATGCGGGCAGCTTCGATGTTCGTAGCCATGTCAGCCAGCTTGAACTGGATTGCCTGGTGCTTCGCAATCTCCACACCAAATGCCTTACGCTCCTTAGAGTACTTCAACGCCAGCTCGTATGCGCCAGAGGCTATACCTAACGCCTGTGCAGCTATACCTATACGGCCACCTGCCAGTGTAGACATCGCGAACTTGAAGCCGAAGCCATCTTCACCGATGCGGTTCTCCTTAGGTACTTTTACGTCAGTGAACATCAAAGAGTGTGTATCAGAGCCACGGATACCCAGCTTGTTCTCTTTCGGGCCAATCTGGAAACCTTCCATGCCACGCTCTACAATAAATGCGTTGATACCGCGGTGCTTCTTCTCTGGATCTGTCTGGGCAATCACCAGGTATACGGAGGCTGTGCTACCGTTTGTGATCCAGTTTTTAGTGCCATTCAGCAGGTAATAGTCGCCTTTGTCTTCGGCGGTGGTGCGCTGTGACGTAGCATCAGAACCAGCCTCCGGCTCAGAAAGGCAGAACGCGCCGATGATCTCGCCAGTAGCAAGCTTCGTCAGGTATTTCTGCTTTTGCTCCTCAGAGCCGTATTTCTCAAGGCCCCAGCATACAAGTGAGTTGTTCACCGACATTACTACAGAAGCAGAAGCGTCTACTTTAGAGATCTCTTCCATGGCCAACACATAAGAGATGGTATCCATACCACCACCGTTGTACTTCGGATCTACCATCATACCCAGGAAGCCAAGCTCTCCCATTTTTTTAATCTGCTCAGCCGGAAACTTCTGGTGCTCATCGCGCTCAATTACACCGGGCAGTAACTCTGTTTGTGCAAACTCACGGGCGGCAGCCTGCACTGCCAAATGTTCTTCAGTTAATTGAAAATTCATGCTTTTATATATAAAAGGACTGTAATTAATGGATTATAGTACAAAACTATGAAATTTGGTAATATTTGTATAACCCTCCTAACTAATATTTGTTAGGCAGTAGATAAATTCAGTGCAATAAAACAGAAACGCCATCCGCTCTGAAAGAACGGATGGCGCTTTAACTGATTTAGATTTGCATCATGATCGGCTTAGTCCCGACGGCCCATAAGCAGTGACACATAGTAGAGCAGTGTAGCCAACGAGCCCAGTGCTGCGACTACATAAGTCATAGCAGCCCACTTCAACGCGTCTTTTGACATGGCCAGCTCCTGCTGCGTTACAATATTGTTGGAGCTGATCCAGGCCAGCGCCCTCTTACTCGCATCAAACTCAACAGGCAGTGTTACAAAACTGAAAATGGTGGTCAGGCCAAACAGCGCCACACCAATCGCCAACGGCACAGGAGTAGTCTGCAGCATGAAAATACCGATCAGGATAATCCACTGCATGTAGCGTGAGGCGATGCTCAGCGCCGGCACCATGGCCGAGCGGAACTTCAGGAAGCTATACGCTCTGGCGTGCTGCACGGCATGGCCGCATTCGTGCGCTGCCACAGCTGCAGCCGCTGCACTGCGTGCCTCGTACACATACTCGCTCAGGTTTACGGTCTTGTCAGCCGGGTTGTAGTGGTCCGTCAGGCGGCCAGCCACCGATATTACTTTTACATCATGTATGCCGTTATCGGCCAGCATCATCTCGGCAATCTCACGGCCGGTGTAGCCAGATTGCAACGGAATTTCGGAGTACTTCTTAAACTTGCTCTTCAGTCGCCAGCTTACCCACATGCTGAGGCCCATGAAGAGAATAACAATCACATATATTCCCATTGGTCTATTTTAACTTTATGTACTTTGTTGGTTTTCTATTTTTCTAACAATGTTTGTGGTGGAGTAGCCTTTCACGAGCGGCACGGTTTTCACCTCGCCCCCACGTGCTGTAACGACATCCTGCCCCACAATATTTTCGATAGTGTAATCATCGCCCTTCACCAATATGTCCGGCTGCACAGCCTTGATCAGTTCGAGCGGTGTATCTTCATCGAAGAATACTACGGCATCCACAAACAAAAGGGATGCCATGACGCGCGCACGTGACATTTCGTCCTGAAGTGGGCGACTTGGACCTTTTATACGGCTTATTGACGCATCTGTATTAAGGCCCAGCACCAATTTATCGCCAAGTTGTCGTGCTTTTTCGAGGTAGTCTACGTGGCCGAGGTGCAGGATATCAAAGCAGCCGTTGGTAAAAACGATCTGCTGCCCCTCACTGCGCCATGCCTGCACAAGCTCCTGCAGGTCAGGTAAGGATAGGATTTTATCTTTCGAATTCATGTATAGGTGGGTTTGCCTGCGTGTGCTCTTCCACTGCGGCAGGCTTATGCAACATTCCTGCTATAAAACTAAGCACTCCCATGGCAACTACCAAAAGCGTTTGCGAAGTATGAGCTACCAGGCGTAGGCCATACCTGCTTCTTTGGGTATACCGTAGAGCAGTAGCACAGTCTGCACTAGCAGGTGGTATACCCCTACCCCGCCCTGCACCGGCGCCGCCATACCTAAAGTACCGATCACGAGCACCGACAGGCCAGCTACTGGCGTCAGGCCGGATGTGGCAGGTATAGCATAGAACACCACAAGGCTCATGCCATAGTACATGGCCCATACAAACAGGGTATGCCCCCAGAAGGCGGCCTGGTTTTCAATTTTAGTGATGCTGAACACGCCTTGCAGCATACCGCGCACAAAGGTCACAGCCTTTTTGAAAAAGACATTCTGACGCAGCTTGTTCAGGTATAGCAAACCCAACACCAGAAACACGGCGCCAACTACCATTAGCAGCACAACCAGCAGGTACAGCGACCCGAAGCTTTGCTCCAGGCTGGCGTACTTATCTGTAAAAAGACTGAAAAGAAAATCGCGGAGGCGGTTTACCTCCAGCATAAAGGTGAGCCCCAGAAACAGGAGCAGCATGACCATGTCGATGATGCGCTCCGCGATGACTGTGCCAAAGGCTGTATTGACAGGGATGCCATTGCTGCGACGGAGCATGCTGCAGCGCACCACCTCTCCCATGCGGGGCAACACAAGGTTGGCCAGGTAGCCCACCATCATGGCATTGTAGGTATTTTTAAAAGAGGGGGTATAGCCTGTCGGCCGTATTTGCATGTGCCAGCGGTATGCCCGGCTCAGGTAAGCTGCGATGCCCATCAGTACTGACAGCACCAGCCAGCCATAACTGATATTCTGTAACTCTGCCCATAGTTTTTCGAAGTCAAGCTCTTTGAGGGCATACCACATCAGAAATGCAGAAAGCCCCAGAAGCAGGCTGTACTTCAGTAAAGAGAGCAGTTTTCTCATGCAATGGCGTTACACCAGTCGGTTGTGCTGATCCGGGAAAACGAGCGTCGGCTGGTGGTTCTTGGCGTCTTCGAACTTGATGGAGCAGTAAGAGATCACGATCACGATGTCACCAACCTGCACTTTGCGTGCAGCCGGACCGTTCAGACATACCGTGCCGGTACCACGCTCACCCTTGATCACATAAGTCTCGAAGCGTTCACCGTTGTTGATGTTGACGATCTGTACTTTCTCATTCTCCACCACGTTGGCGGCATCCATCAGGTCTTCATCAATGGTGATGCTTCCCACATAGTGCAACTCAGCCTGCGTAACCCGGCAACGGTGAATTTTGGATTTTAAAACCTCAATATACATGGTTTATTTTTGTAATAGGCCGCAAAGTTATGCAATTAGCTGCAGATAAACTACCAGCGTTTCAGCATCTTCTTAAGCCTTTACATAACCAAACAAATCAGCCTTCCTTTAGATTCACGAGCATGTTATCGATCAGGCGCACCTCGCCCACAAAAGCAGCTATGCAAAGCGCCACTTCTTCTTGTCCGCTTATGTCCTGAAGCGGCTGCAGGGTAAGACTGTCCACTATTTCGAAGTACTCCAGCTCGAGCTCTTCTACCTGCTGCAGCTTTTGTGCTACCTCGCTCCTGATGGCTGCTACCGGCTTCTGCTTCAGATCGGCTGCGGCCAATTGCAGTGCTTTGTAAAGCTGCGGTGCCTGCTGCCGTTGCGCATCGCTCAGGCGCTTGTTGCGTGAGGACATAGCCAACCCATCGGCTTCGCGCACGGTCGGATAGCACACCAGCTCCAGGTCAAAGCTCAGGGCCCGCACCAGCTGACGCACTATAGCCACCTGCTGCAAATCCTTTTGCCCAAAATAAGCCTTGTGCGGCTGCACGATATGGAAAAGTTTGCTCACCACAGTTGCCACTCCGTTGAAGTGTCCCGGGCGATGCGCGCCCTCCATCACCGCTTCGAGCTCACCGAAACTAAACTGCAGCACAGACTGTTGTGGATATATCTCCTCCGCACTCGGAGCAAACAGGTAGTCGCAGCCAACGCTTTGCAGCAGGCTGATGTCCTGCTCGAGTGTGCGGGGGTATAGCTTATAATCAGAGGCGTTATTGAATTGAGTCGGATTCACAAACACACTACAGATCGTCACGTCATTCTCGCGGGCCGAGGCGCGCAAGAGCTGCAGGTGCCCTTCGTGCAGGCGCCCATGGTAGGCACAAAACCAATGCGCTTGCCGCCGCAACGCAGCGCCGTCACAATGGCCCTGAGGGCTGACACCTGCTCTATAACTTCCATATTAATAGATATAAATGATGCAATTGCTGAAAGCCGGCAAAAGTAGGTTATAGAACATTAAATTGAAAATTAGAATAAAAAATACTAATTTTGCACGTCCCATTACTGTTGCTTATTAAATTTTTAATTACATACTCATGTCTAAATTGCGAATCCTGTACGCCGCCACCGAGATCCTTCCTTTCCTTCAAACCACTAAAGTAGCAGAATTTTTAAACACGCTGCCGCAGAGTATGCAGGAGAGAGGTATGGAGATCCGCATCTTCGTGCCGAAGTTCGGTATAATAAACGAGCGTAAAAACCGTTTGCATGAGGTAGTTCGCCTGTCAGGCATCAACATCGCCGTGGGTGATGACGAGAAGCCGCTTGTTATTAAGGTAGCCTCTATCCCAAATGCCAAGCTGCAGGTATATTTTATCGATAACGAAGACTATTTCCAGCGCAAGTCCGTTTTTGTGGATAAGAACAATAACTTCCACCAGGACAACGACGAGCGTGCCATCTTCTTCTGCAAGGGTGTACTCGAAACAGTGAAGAAACTGGGCTGGCAGCCCGATATCGTGCATTGCAACGACTGGATGACCGGCCTGATTCCAATGTACCTGAAAACTACTTACAAGAAAGACCCGATATTTAAGGATTCGAAGTCTATCTTTACGGTTTACAACCACGAGTACAAGCACAAGTTTAACGGCGACCTGCTCGAGAAAGTAAAAATGCTTGATATCGATGACAGCATGCTGGCCTCTTTGCAGGAAGCGGACCTGGACAGCTTTATCAAGGTTGGCATGGAGTACGCTGACTCTGTGATCAAGACAAATGAGAACTTCGGCGAAA
>NZ_AKIS01000065.1:0-22613 GCF_000277005.1 Pontibacter sp. BAB1700
TCGCTTCAACTTTGCGTCGAGGACCTGAAAGACTCTTTCTCCAAGGCCGTGTACAAGAACCTGTCCATCGACATGCTGATTTACAAGCGCCTCAAGCTGTTCCTGCATGCCCAGACCCGCGACCCTAATACCCGCGACGATGATGTGCAGGCTTTCATCCGAATCGGCACGGACTATACCCAAAACTACTACGAATACGTGGTGCCGCTCAAACTGACACCACCGGGTACGAGAAGCCGCGAAGGCATCTGGCTTGCCGAGAACGAGATCGATGTTGCTATTGAGGATTTTGTAAACGCCAAGGTAGAGCGCAACAGAGCCGTTGGTGGCTGGGACAACCGCCGTCCGTGGGAAGTGATGCTAGAGGGTGGCAAGATGATCCGTGTGGTGGGTAACCCGGATTTCAGTGAGGTGCAGAGTGTGATGATCGGTGTGCGCAATCCTACTGTGCCTGGTGAAGATGCGCGTCCGCAATCGGTTTGTATCTGGGTGAACGAGCTCCGTGTAACCGACTTCCGGAACAATTCAGGCTGGGCCGCTAATGCCCGCCTCAACACCAAACTGGCCGACTTTGCCAACATTACGGCCACAGGTAGCTATACCACCATCGGCTTCGGAGCGCTGCAGCAGAAAATCGCCCAGCGAGCCCGCGAAAACACCGCTGTATTTGATGTGAGCGCCAACATTGTAGCCGATAAGTTTCTGCCAGAGAAGCTGGGTATAAAAGTGCCGGTATCGGTGCAGTATGGCACCATGAACAGCGCACCGCAATTTGACCCGCTCGACAAGGATGTGCCGCTGGAACAGTCGGTCACGCGGTATGAGACTGATGAATCACAGCGGGAGTACAGGCGGGAAGTGAGTACTCGGGAAACCCGGAAAAGTGTGAGCTTACTAAACGTTAGGAAGGAACGGACAAATCCGGAGGCCAAGGTGCGTCCGTATGACGTGGAAAACCTGTCTTTCTCCTACTCCTACGCCGAGCGCCTGTTTACCAACATCGAGACGGACCGCGACTTTACCCGCACCTATACCGGAGCGGTCGCCTATACCTATACCAACACGCCACGCAACTACGAGTTCTTCGCCCAAAGCGAGCGACTTAAGTCGCCGTACATGCGCCTGATCAAAGACCTGAACTTTACGCCGCTGCCGAGCCGCTTTGCCTTCCGCGCTGACCTCGACCGCAGGTATAACGAGACTTTCCTGCAGCGCCGCGATCCGGGTTCCGGCCTGATCACCTCCAGAGGTATAGAACCTGTGTTCCAGAAGTACTTCTTCTCAACCGCATCTACGACCTGAAGTGGGATATCAGCAAGAGCCTGTCACTGGACTACACTGCTACCAATCGTGCCGTGGTAGACGAGCCAGACTACCGCATCAACCGCGACGTGGACTCACTGCGCTACAAGAACAAGGTGATCTGGGACAACCTGCGCAATTTTGGTCGTAATACAAACTTCAATCAGCTGGTAGCCGCCAACTACAAGGTGCCTTTCGAGAAATTCCCGCTCACCGACTGGCTGGGCGCTGAGACCCGCTATGCTGTTACGTACATCTGGACGGCAGGCTCCACGGCCCTGAACCAAGACGCGCCTTTTCGTTTGGGTAACACGGCAGAGAATAACACCGAGTTCAGCGTGAATGGCCGCTTTGATATGGTGAAGCTCTACAACAAGGTGAAATTCCTGAAAGACGTGAACAGCCCGACGCAACCGCAAGGCAGACCACCTGTGCCTGCACCCGGCGATACGGCTGTGAAGAAACAATCGGAGATGAAGTTTGCCAAGGGGCTGGCCCGCTTCCTGATGATGACCCGCTCGGTGAACTTCACCTACCTGCAAAACCAGGGCACCATGATGCCGGGCTACCTGCCGCGCACCAAGATGCTTGGCTTTGACGATGGCTTTGACGCGCCAGGTCTGCCGTTCATCCTCGGCCGCCAGTACGACCTGGATGAGCTTTACAACCGTGCTTTTACAAACGGTTGGTATACCGATAGCAGCCAGTACCTGAACACACCGTTTAGCGGCATCAAGACAGAAACGCTCACGGCCAGAGCCAACATGGAGCCGTTCCGAAACTTTAACCTGCAGCTGGACGCACGCCGCAACATGTCCGAAATACAGGAGGTCTTCTACCGCAAGCAGTTTGATGACTTTGGCAACATTGGCACTGTGAACGAGCGCCAGAACCCGATCAACACCGGTTCGTTCAGCACCTCCTTCTTTGCGCTGGGCACCATGTTCGAATCTACTGCGGGAGGCACTTCGGCTGCTTTCGATAATTTCATCCGCAACCGCTACGAGATACGCGAGCGCCTCACCAATGCCAATGCGGCAGCCGGTGACTCAGGCTATACCCTGAACTCACAGGATGTGCTTCTGCAGTCGTTCCTGTACGCTTATCAGGGGCGTGATGCCAGTGGATTCCAGGCCAAAGGGGGCAACCCATTCAAGCGACTGCCCATACCTAACTGGCGTGTTGATTACAATGGTCTGTCGCAGCTTGCCTTCTTCAAGCGCTGGTTCAGCCAGGTCAACCTGACGCACTCGTATAATTCCACCTACAACGTAACGAGCTTCACCACTTCACTGGCTTATGAAAACAGCCCGGGTGACTACCCAACCCGCACCAACGAGTTTGGGCAGCTGATCCCGTACTACATCGTGAACCAGCTCACGGTGCAGGAGCGTCTGGAACTGCTGGGAGTGAACTTCCGCACCAACACCAACCTGACCGGCCGCATTGGGTACAGAATAGAGCGTAACCTGTCACTGAACCTTACCAATGCCCAGGTAACTGAGACCAACGTAAAGGACTATACCTTCGGCTTCGGGTATAGCACCACGAACTTCCGTATACCTTTCCGGATAGGTGGTGAGCGGCGCACCCTGGAAAACGAGCTAACCATGCGCATGGACATGTCGGTGCGTGACAACCAGACCGTACAGCGGGCCATTGCGCAGGACGATCAGGCAACGAGATCAGCCAGAACCAGATCACCAACGGTACCCGCCAGGTACAGCTGCGGCCAACCGTGGATTATGTCCTGAGCCAGCGCGTGAACATACAGTTCTACCTGCTGCGCACCGTGTCCGACCCTAAAATTTCCACCTCGTTCCGTAACAGTGTGTCGGAAGGTGGAGTACAGCTACGTGTTAGTCTGCAATAATTTTTGGCATTGCGAAAAAGACCGTATTTTTGGACATCATTAACCCAAAGCGATAAAAATGAATTTACCTGACAACCTAAAGTATACCAAAGACCACGAGTGGGTTCGCGTAGAAGGCGACGTAGCTTACGTAGGCATCACGGATTTCGCACAGAGCGAGCTGGGCGACATCGTTTACGTTGACATTGACACGGTGGACAAGCAGATTGGCCAGAACGACGTGTTCGGTACAGTAGAGGCTGTGAAGACAGTTTCTGACCTGTTCAGCCCACTAAGCGGCACTGTACTGGAGTTTAACGATAAGCTGGACGGCAGCCCTGAGCTGGTAAACTCTGATCCTTACGGCGACGGCTGGATCATCAAAATGTCTATTGACGACGCCAGCGAAGTGGAAGGCCTGTTGACGGTTGAAGGCTACCGCGAAGTAATCGGTCAGTAATTTTGACAGTATAGAAGCAGGTTTGATTCTAAGGTATAATTTCTTTACCATTATTTGGGCAGCAGTGATCATGGTTTTGACGCTGCTGCCCTCCTCTTCTATGCCCTCCCTTTCTATCTGGGAGATTTTTTCTTTTGATTCATTTGCACACGCCTTCATGTTTGCCGTGCTCACTTACCTGATGACAGTGGGCCTGAAAAAACAGTTTACCTTTCCGCGTGTGCAGCACTATGCCATCCGCACAGCCTTTTTTGTGAGCTCCATGTTCGGTATCGCGATCGAACTGCTGCAGCATTACCTTATACCTGGCCGCCAGGGCGATATCATCGATGTACTCAGCAATACCATCGGCTGTATACTTGGCATCCTGCTCTTTAAGTGGATCTACAAAATGTAACCCGGGCAGCATATCCCCCTCCAATAAAACTTCCTATTTAAACATATTTATAAGCCTGATTTTCAATCGATCAAGCTTTATTAGCTATTGTCTATATGGTGGCTATTGATTAGCTTTAGTGCTATTCTACCAAGATAGAAACTGAGCTTTACTCTTACGTCTGCTCTATGCCGCCACGCTACAAACTTAAACACACATTCTGGTTAACTGTGCTTTGCCTGCTGGCGTTGCTCCCGCTCCACCTACAGGCTCAACAGGTAGAATCATCACTTCCCAAACAGGCAGTGCGCAAACTTGCTCCTCCCCTGCAAGGGGGCACCAGAGAACTTCCAGCTGCCTCTTATCGCATCAAAGTATCAGACAAACAGGGTTTCTATACCTGGCTTCATCAGCAACAACTGGATGTAAGGGTTTCAGACACCGGTAATCAGCCTAATACCCTGCTGGTGATTGGCATTAAACCGAGTCAGTTACTGCAACTGGCTGCTTCCCCGGAAGTGCTGTATATCGATAAGTCTCACCGTCAGGCCATAGAAGAGTTGGAGTTGCGTGATGCAGACTTTGTGGTGAACAATGTCTACGCTGCCCAAGCTGAATTTCCAGAACTGACCGGTCAAGGTATGGCAGTATCCGTAAAAGAATACGCCTTTGACCCGGAGGATATCGATCTGCAGGGCCGTGTAATCAACCCGCAGTCAATGGAGGGCAACCGCAGTCCGCACGCCACGACCATGGCCACCCTGATAGCAGCGCCGGCAATACGGGCCCCAATGGCAGAGGTGTGACGCAGCATGCCCTCATTGCACACTCGAGCTTCGAGGAGCTTTTTCCTGACAAGAGCGAGACACTGCTGACTCAAGGTATAAGTGTGCAAAATCACTCCTATGGCGTGGGTGTGGAGAACTACTATGGCCTGGAGGCTCAGGCCTACGACCAGCAGAGCTACCAGCATCCCGAATTGCTTCACGTGTTTTCGTCAGGCAACAGTGGTGACAAATCCGAAACGAGCGGCACCTATGCCAACCTGCCAGGTATAGCCAACCTGACCGGGCAGTTCAAGACCTCCAAAAACACGCTGAGCGTAGGAGCGCTTGACCCGGATGGCAGGTAGGTATGCTCAGCTCCAGAGGTCCTGCTTATGATGGCCGCATCAAACCTGAACTGGTAGCGCATGGCGCCGGAGGCACCTCACAGGCCGCTGCTGTAGTTTCAGGAATAGTCCTGCTGGTGCAGCAGTCCTATCAGGCACAGTATGGCAGCCTGCCACCAGCCTCACTGGTGAAAGCGGCTTTGATAAACAGCGCCGATGAAGTAGACAACCCGGGCCCTGATTTTGTGTCAGGATTTGGCAATGCCGATGCACTCGGGGCACTCCGAGCCATACAAGCAAAGCAATTCAGGCTGGATGCTGTAGCAACAGGTCAATCCCGAAGTATTCAGTTGAAAGTTCCTACGGGTGTACGCCGCTTGAAGGCAACCCTAGTGTGGCACGATCCTGAAGCGGAGCCCAATGCCGAACGGGCGCTCATAAATGACCTGGATCTGGTGCTGCGACATACCGCTTCGGGCAAGATCTGGCGACCTTGGGTGCTTAGCACTTACCCACACCCCGACTCGCTGCACCGACAAGCACGGCGAAGCATCGACCGCCTGAACAATGTTGAGCAAATCACGCTGGACGCACCTGCAGCTGGCACCTATACCTTGCAAGTAACTGGCTACAATGTACCACAAGGGGCGCAGGAGTTCAGCTTGGTGTATGAATTGGAGCAGGGCATAGAATGGCTATACCCTGTGGCGGCCTCTACGGTGCAGGCGGGGCAGCCTAACCGCGTTGCCTGGCAGGCTGGCACCGTTACTGGTACAGCCACACTGCAGTACCGACTACAGGCTTCTGACACCTGGTATACCATAGCTGAGGATGTAGACCTGAGGCAGGGCAGCTATACCTGGCAAACCCCGGACACAGCAGCAGTAGCACAACTCCGCATACTCACGAAAGGTATGGACTTGCAAACAGAAGCGTTCATCCTGGCACGACCTACGGACTTACGGATCGGATTTAACTGTGAAGAGCAGGTGATGCTGCACTGGAGCAAACAACCCAATGCCCAGGAGTATCAGCTATTCCAGTTAGGCGCTACTCACCTGGAGGCCCTCCTCAGGACAACTGACACACTCGCTATCATCGATCGAAGCGCATTGCAGGGTAGCTACCTGGCAGTAGCACCACTTATCCAGGGTACCCAGGCTACCTATGGCCGAAGCATCACTGCCGAGGCTGAGACATCCCCTCTGCTACATCAGCAGCTTTCAGCCCAGCCAGTTAGTGACTCCTGATGTAGCACGGTTCTCGCTAAGTCTCAGCACCACGCACCAGTTGGGATTCCTGCGCCTGGAACGCTTGGAGAAGGATGGTTTTAAGACTGTGCATGCCGGCACGCCCTCAAGCAGCTTGCGCTACCAGTTCATAGATGAGAGCCCTATACCTGGCCGCAATATATACCGGGCAAGTGTCACCACAACCGATGGCAAAATGATTTATAGCCAGGATGAAACGGTAATTCATACTCCCAAAAACTTTGTGCAGGTATACCCTAATCCGGTAAGGGCGGGCGAGACTGTATTTGTAGCTGTGGAAAGCGAAACGGTAAAAGTTCAGGTCTTTGACCGCCTGGGCAGATTTGTACAGGAATCGCAGGAAACTGGGATGCTGAAAGAATTGCATACGAAAGGCCTTCCCCCCGGGCTCTACATCATCCGCCTTACCAATGAAAAAGGAGCTGTACTTTCAGGTAAAATGTTACTACAGTAAGTTCTGAAATTGCAGGGCTGACAGTCCCAACCAGATAAGTCACTGCATCAACCGAATCCCCAATCATTCTTATCAAACCGCATACCTACACCTCGGTGCTGTACTTGAGAATAGGTACAAAAAAAGCACAGCTCCCTGCCGGGAACTGTGCTTCTCAGACCGTAGTTAAACGCTCCGGACTACTGATACAGGTAGCGCAGGGCTGTTCTGTCGTTAGAGTTGAAGTAGCGGTTCACGCCAGTGCCGATGCAGGCCAGCATCCAGGAGTTAGGATCAGCACCTGTCGGTGTGCCCGGGATGTGCACAGCACCTACTGTAGAGGCACCCTCGTTGTAGTACGAACCACCGCAGCTGTAGGCTCTGTTCATGTAGTCGGTGTGACGGAAGCCGATCGTGTGACCGATCTCGTGCGCCAGGATCGTGGCCAGGTAGTTGGTGCCCGGGTTAGAGCCCAGGTAGTCCGAGTTCACCTTAACAGAGTTGTACGGGTTGCCACCGGAAGGGAAACCGGCAGAAGCCAGGTAAGAAGAACCGCTCGGCGCCTTCGACACCAGGATGTTGTAACCGGAGGACACGCGGCGGAACTTCAGGCGCAGGTTCTCGGCGTTGAAGCGGCGGATGGCCTCGTCGAGCGCCGACACATAAGAGGAAGGCAGGCTGGTGGTGATGGCCACGTTGATGGTGCGGCTGGAGCCTACGCTTACCAGGTTGTTGGTGCGGTACTGCTCCTCCTCACCAACACGCAGGGCTGTGGTCTCAGGAGAGGCCTGCAGGTCGCTTTCAGAGAAGAAAATGTCACCCTCCACAATGTAGCCACCCTCGGTGCGCTGTACATTGTCTGTGTTGAAACCCATCTCTGAGATTTTAGCCATGGCGAGGGGTGAAATCTCGTTGGCAGTTACATCTGCCTCTTCTTTCTGGCAAGAGGAGAAACAGAACATGACCGCAAGGGCCAGGAGCGAAAGTAAACGTGTTGTTTTCATTAAAATATATTTTTATAGTTAAACATGACGAAATATAGACGAAAACAATCAGCCATACAATAGCATAAACAAACTGAAAATCAGCGTTTTAACAACATATTTACCGCTCTTAAAAAGTTTCGGAGATAATAAACATTAAATATAACTTATATAAGAATTTAAGTATACTTATGAAACTGGGTTGCAATAACAAAGCGCACCCGAAACTGAAAAAATTTCAAAAAAAAATTAAAAAAATTCCTTCAGGCCTCTATCGGCACGCGAATGTTTAAACACTAATCCTCAGAGAGATGGCATTAGCTACTGATCACAAAAAAAGCAGCTACCCGCAAGGGCAGCTGCTTTAAGTTGGCTCAGTAGCAAGTTTGCTACAGGATGTTGTTGATTTGCTCTTTTATCTTTTCCAGCTCCTCTTTCATTTCCACAACATGGTGCTGTATAGTAGCGTCGTTGGCTTTTGAGCCGATCGTATTGATCTCCCTGCCGATCTCCTGCGAAATGAAACCCAGCTTTTTGCCAGTGGGCTCCGGCAGGTATACCGTTTCCGTAAAGTAATGCAGGTGGTTGATCAGGCGAACTTTCTCTTCCGCTATATCAAGCTTTTCCATGTAATAGATCATCTCTTGCTCGTAGCGGTTCTGATCGTAGTGGTCTGAGTTTGATATTTCGGTGATATGGTTTTTGATGCGGTTGCGGATATGCTCCATGCGCACCGGGTCTTGTTTCTCGACCTCAGCCAGCAGTATCCGGATACGGTCGATGTAGGACATGATTTCCGTAGTAAGCGCCTTGCCCTCATCAGCCCGGAATGCGTTGATGCTCTCGAGCGCCTGTTGCACCAGAGGCTGAACTGTATCCCAGTCGCTTCGCCTTCCTCGTCTTCGCCTGGTCCTGCTGCAGTACATCCGGCATGTGCAGGGCCAAACGGAAAAGGTCGTTTTTAGATCCGCCTACCATATCGGCAGCCGAGTTCAGTTCCTCGTAGTATGCTTTGAGCAAGTCTTTATTGATATTACTCTTGGCTTTCTGCGCTTTGTTTTTGGCATAGTCAACGCAGATGCTCACTTTACCACGCACAAGCGCTTTTGTCAGCATGGTGCGGATCTCGTACTCACGCTCCGAAAGGAAGCGCGGTAGACGCACGGACAGGTCCATACCTTTGGAATTGAGCGATCTGATTTCGACGTTAATAGAATACTGGTCAGTATCGAGGCGGGCACTGCCATAGCCTGTCATGGACTGCAACATAAGCACTATATAAGATGATGTTCCTGCAAATTAGCTATAATTCCTCACTTATACGCAGATGGAAAGCTAAAAGCTCAAATCCGGACAGGCAGCGGGGTCTTGACAAGGCGATGGAATTCCGGTCCGAGCCTGTCATTCTGGAGGAGATTTTATACCTAGGGCACTATTTGATTTACCGCATCAATCATACCCATGACCTCAGCAGGATGATGGTTGATACGCTCGCCCCTTTTTTTGCCAAGTCGCACAATCACAAGCTCTTTCTCTGGTATCACGATGATGTACTGCCCCAGAATGCCACGTGCGTAGAAGATGGATTGGCCTTTGTAGTCCGGCAGGAGCCACCACTGGTAGCCATAGTGCCTGGTAGGATCACCGGTATTGGCATCCGTCAGGCCGCTTGGGGTAAGAGAAGCCTGCACGTACTCCGGCGATACAAGCGTATCACCCTGCCAAATCCCTTTTTGCAGGTATAGCTGCCCGATGCGGGCAAAATCGCGGGCATTGGAGAAGAAGCAGCAATAGGCTTTCTCGTTTCCAAGGGGGTGGTCGATGCTCCATTCGGCCTTTTGCTCCGCTCCAAGTGGACGCCAAAGTTTCTCTTCGGCATAGTCAGCCAGCCTCTGCCCGGTGGCCGCTTCCAGCACGAAAGCCAGTATCTGGGTATCACCGCTTTTATAGGAGAAGGCCTGCCCGGGCTCCTCCACCGCTTCCAACCTTCGGATCACTTTCTTCAGGTCAGACCCATAGTAGGCCTCTGTAGTAACCGAAAAGGGGTTGCCATATGACTCGTCCCAGTTCAGTCCGGAGCTCATCCAGAGCAGGTGCCGGAGCGTGATCTTTGCCTTTGCTCCTTCTCTGAAATCCGGTAAAAAGTCACCTACCGGCTGGTCTATACTTTGAATCGCTCCCTCCTTCAGGGCTATACCTACCAGGATGCTCACGATACTTTTGGCCACCGAAAAGGAGTTGCTCAGCGACTCTTCTGAATAGCCATCCCAGTACTGCTCATACAGCAGTGAGTCGTGGTGCACAACCACAAAGGCAACTGACTCCAGCTCCTTGTGTAGCTGCTGCAACTCCTGCGGCAGCGTAAGCTGGTTGTAATTGGTCGCAAGCGGCCAGGGCTGGGGCTCATCAGCAGCCTTGATCTTGCGCTGGTGGAAGATCAGGTGATCGTCTATATCAGCAAAGTTATGATACAGGGCTTTGTACACATAGTTTTTGTCGGCCATGTGCAGCCAGGCGGCTGCCAAACCGATCACCAGAATAAAGCCAATACCAAATCGTTTGGTTTTCCGGTTCATGCCTCTGTTAGAAGTCGTAACCTAAGGTGATGTAAAACTTAGGTCCTCTGCGGGAATTGTCCTCCTGGCTCCAGGCCATGTCGACCTTGCCATACACGCCAAACAATGTAGTGCGTGCACCTACGCCATAGCCTAACAGGAACGGGTTGCGGTAGTTGATCACCGTGATCTCAAACGGGCTCGTGTTGGTCTGGTCTATACGGCCGCCTATCACGCGGGTATTAATAGAGTTGTTGCCCGTGAACGGGTTGGTACCATTGTAAGCTGACCCGGCGTCACCGAAAGCAGTAAACTGCAGGTTGCGGAAGAAGCCCGAAGGTATAGGTCCGTCATAGAGATACTGCACAATAGGTACGCGCAACTCCAGATTGGCCAGCAGCACTTTGGAGCCCCGACGAGCATTGAAATTGAAGCCACGTAGCGGAGTCGTGTAATCGAGGTAAAACAGGTCGGCTGGCGTTCTCACCACAACAGCATCGCGCGGGTTGCCGTCGTCTTCAGATGCGAAGAGCCAGTTGTCCATGCCCCCGATCAGGAAGTTTTTGGGCGCGTTACCGAAGAAAGTACCATAGTTGATACGACCTGCCAGCGTGATCTGCCGGTGAATTTTCTGGTAGTGACGCACATCCAGGTAAAACTTACTGAAGTTCTCAGAACTGTGCTCAAAGTTTTTCAGGCTCATGATACCTGCTTTCATACGGGTACCTTCCAGCATGTTTACGCCCCGCACCACGGAGTTGTCAAAGACCAGCTCTACACTACCGCCACCGAAGTAGTCGGTCCTGTCTGGTGTCACAAAACTGTTGATGTAGGTAAAGCGCGTGTTCACAAACCTGGGCTGCATGCGGAGGCTGGTGCTGTAGCTGAGCGGGTATACCAGGGTGGGCGAGAATTCGTGTTTGCCGAAGCGCACCACAGAGCCCGGGAACTCCGGCGCCTGCCCCACGATCACATCACGCCGGTACTGCAAGCCGATGTCGAACCGGTTTTTGAGGTTCATGTATTCGGCAAACATGCGGCTGGTCTCCAGGTCGGTGCGCACAAAGGCGTTGCCCCGGATATGGTGATTTTCGAACAAGTCGCTCATGTTTACGCCAGCCACTATACCAAAGCCCAACTGCGGATCAGCGTATACCGACGTAATCACCTCCTGCACACTAAAGCGAAGGTCATAGTCTACGGGGCCTGCAATAGGTACGCCACCATCAGTTGTACGGGCACGCTGCGGTGCTGCGGCTTGTGTTTTAGCCTTTGCTTCAGCTTCCTGCTGCTCTTTGGCATCGCTCTCGAACTGGTAGTTTTCAATGTCTACCTCCCCCTGGCGTGGCGTTCTTTTGAGCGTAGTTGTGCCCTCCACTATTTTGCGGGTGGCGGCGGTTGTTGCTGCGGCGGCGCTTCGGGAGCGGGTTTCCAGTATAATCTGCCGTGAGGTCTTAGGGAGCGAGTCCTGGGTGGTAGGACTGAATGTCGGGAAAGCGTAAACAAAGCTGCGGGCATTGTCTCTGGCTGTTAGTACCAGGGCATTTGCACTTCCCCCTACGTCGTAACTCTCGATATCCTGCAGGAAGTTGGTGATGGGACGACTGCTGCCTGCGGCAATATCAAAGCGATACAGGCTGCGCACGCCGGTCTCTTCGCTCAGGTATATTAGGTTGCCGTCATCTGTGGCACGTGGTCGCAGTTCGCTCGCTATGGAGAAAGTGATTTGGCGGGCATTGCCCCCTTCACGCGACATCAGGAAGATATCGTAATTGTTTACCACACTTGCAAAACTACCTGTGGCTGTCTGCCCAGTTGTGTCCACGAAGCGGTTAGAACTGAAGGCGATGTTGTTGCTTCCACCTTTCAGGAAGACCGGCTGTATATCGTCGTAAATGTCGTTGGTGAGCTGCTGCTGCATACGCCCGCCGCTCGAGAGCAGGTATAGGTCTGTCTGTCCATCACGCACGGCGCTTATTAACAGGGTGGTGCCGTCTTCGGAGTAGCTCATGTCACGCACCTGCGAAAACTGGCTAAGCGTTACGGCAGGGGTACGAATGTCGTCAAACACCGGGATACGGGAGCGCCGGCGGGTAGAGTTGATCTGCCGCAACACCATCTGGCCCCTCCTTGCTTCCACAAAACCAAGCTGGGTATTGGTACGCCAGGCCAGCACAGGCAACTTGTAGTCGATGCGCTGGTCAACGGTCTTATACCCGCTCTTCCATACCACACGGCTGCGGTTGCTGCCTACCTCCTTCACGATGATCTGATAGCTGCCGTTCTCGTTTTCGGCATAAGCCATCAGTGTACCGGCCGGGTTCAGCACAGGCTGGGTATAATGATTGTCTTTTTTGTTCTTCTGGAATACTTTATTCTCGGCAGGCAGGCTCACCAGCGGATTCTCGCCGCGGGTGTTGATCTGCATGTAGTAGTTGTGGCAGTCCTGCAGGAAGCGCTTGTATGGAATGTTCAGACTGCTGGTAATGCCCACCTCGGTGTCGCGGGTAATGCGGGTCAGGTTCAGGATGTTTTGAATGGAGGTATAGCCATAGCGTTCGGCAATGTAATTCCAGACAGCCTGGCCGCCCAACTCCTGGTCACGGGCCAGCACGTCTTCCATGCGGGCTTTGCTGTTGACCATCAGCATGTCGCGCACATAGTTGTCCATGCGCAGGCTCCAGCCCTCGGCAGTATAAGCTGCCACACCACTGATAAACCAGTCAGGCAGGCGCAGCAGGTAGCTGCTCTGCAGCGCCTCTTTCAGGCTACCGCCATACATCATATCGTTGAGCAGGAGTTCGGTCAACTGATAACTCAGGTCACGCTTGAAGTCTGTTTGAGTACCATCGTAGGCTAGCTCCAACTTGTTTTTGATAAAGAGCGTTTCGCCACCGGTCTGGAACTGGTCACGCTGCATACCTATGTTGCTTTGCTTCAGGTCCGTCATCGAGTTATACACGATGAGTGTGATCTTGGAGTAGGGATAATAGCCGATAAAACTGGTGATGCGCTTTAGTTCGCGCTCAGCATATTCCGCCGCATTGCGTGCCGACTGATCGCCACCTTCATAGAAGTATATGTTAAAGTTCTGGGTGCTGTAGAGCTTCCAGTCAAAGTTCTTATACTGAATTCGGCTCCGGCCAAAGGTCTGCACATTAGGCTGGGCCATAGCCACTTCGCCTGCAGCAACGCAGCACAGGAACAGTAACAATAACCTTATGGAGAAACGCATTCGCTTAGAGTTCTTGGTTATGGTGTTTTATGTAGTCGTAATATAACGAATAATATCTCGAAATGTGTACGTCTGGCAGTATTTCTCCCCCTCCAATCAATGCCTTGGCAAATACATCAGCCAGGTAAGGCGCCATCAGCACTCCTTTAGAGCCCATGCCGTTGAACACGCTCAGTTGTGCATGCTCCGGGTGACGGCCCATGAGCGGACGACGGTCGCGCACGGCTGGCCTTATTCCGGCCCAGTGCCTGCTCACCTGATAAGATTGTGTGGTAATCTGTTCAAAGCGTTCGCTCAGTTCTTCCCTGCCTTCCGGGGTTGGCAGTTCGTCGGGTTGACGCCAGTTGTAGGTGGCCCCTATCTTGAAGCGGCCCTCTCCTACCGGAACAACGTAAACGGCTTTATTATAGATGCATTCCGGATTAAAATCCTGTGTTTGCACCTCCAGCACTTCGCCTTTGGTAGGCTGCAGCGGCAGCCACTTAAAGTACGGGTTTTGCACCACCTGCCAGCCTTCACAGAAAACCAGGTGCCTGGCCGTTATGTTTTTGTAAGCTACTCCCTGCTCTGTGAGTTGCAGCTGATTCATTTCAAAACGCTCCGGCAACAGCGCACTCTCCTGCTGCAGCTCTTGAAGCAACAGGTCAAGCGTATCGGCTATACGCAGGTAGCCGCCTTTCCTGATCATGATACCGCCAAATTGGTCCTGAACAGAATGCTCCTGGCCGGTGCTTTGGGTATAGGTGGCGCCAATGTATTCGCTCCAGTTTCCTTCGGCGCTTTTGGCCATCCAGTTGTTCTGCTCCTCTATGGTCGAGAAGACTTTGTAGATGGGTTTGTGAATGAAAAGCTGCTGTTGGAATCGTTCCTCCAGTTCATCATAAAAGCTGTCGGCATAGGGCAGCAGCGTATCCACGAGCCAGGACTTGGCGAAGCGCTTGCCTGCCACCGGGTTTACGAGGCCGGCTGCTACACGGGAAGCGGAGTTGGCTTTGGGCTCGTCGATCACCAGCACCTGCTGGCCCTGTTTGCGTAAGGTATAGGCAAGTGTGGCGCCGGCAATGCCATGCCCCACGACTATGTAGTCATAATTCATACAGGCAATTTACGACTTACGCCTGAAGTTCGTAACTTAGAAGCCGAATTTGTGGGGCCCGCGCCCTCTGAACGTGAACAACATGAACATTACCTGTCTTACATTTAACCCCTTCCAGGAAAACACTTACCTGCTGCACGACGACACCAAGGAGTGCGTGGTAGTAGACCCTGGCTGCTATGAGCAAACCGAACAGCAGGAACTGAAGCGTTACATCGAAGCAAACGACCTGAAAGTGGTGCGCCTGCTCAATACACACTGCCACATTGATCACGTGCTGGGCAACAAGTTTGTAGCCGACACTTACGGCGTGGAACTGGAGATACACGAGAAAGAGCTGGAGATTCTGCGTGCTGTGCCGGTATACGCTCCGAACTACGGTTTTCAGATGTACAGCGGCATGGAAGCCTCGACCAATTACCTGAAGGAAGGCGACACGGTCAAATTTGGCAATACCGAGCTGCAGATTATTTTTTCGCCCGGCCATGCACCCGGCCATGTGGTTTTTTACAGTGAACCCGACAAGGTATGCATCGGAGGCGACGTACTGTTTAAAGGCAGCATTGGCCGCACCGACCTGCCTGGCGGTGACTTCGATACCTTGATCAACAGCATCAGAACCAAGCTATTCACCTTGCCGGATGAAACGGTGGTATACCCAGGTCACGGACCAGAAACCACCATCGCGTACGAAAAAAAGTATAACCCATTCCTGCGTTAAGCCTTCCGGATGAAGAACTACATACCTAACGCCATCACCTGCCTTAACCTGTTCTGTGGATGCCTGGCGCTGTACTTTGCTTTTAACTTTCGCCTGGAATACGCAGCCTACCTGATTGGTTTAGCCGCTATTTTCGACTTTATGGACGGCATGCTGCGCCCGCGTGCTCAAGGCTTACTCTGAGATAGGAAAGCAGCTGGACTCGCTGGCTGACATGGTTTCGTTTGGAGCCGTTCCGGGTGCTATCATGTTCGCGCTGCTTTCACAAGCGGAGGCTTCTGTGTTAAGTATACCTGCCGACATCCTGCCATTCTTCGGCTTCCTGATCACGATCTTCTCTGCACTGCGCCTGGCCAAGTTCAACATCGACACGCGGCAGGCCGAGTCTTTTATTGGCGTACCCACGCCGGCCTGCTCTATGTTTATCGGTTCGCTGCCGCTGATACTGGCCACCTCCGGCAACCTGTACGATAATGTTATTCTGAATCCTTACTTCCTGCTGGTGGTAACGGTCGTATTCTCATACCTGCTGGTGGCGGAGCTGCCACTGTTTGCGCTCAAATTCAAGAACCTGACCTGGAAAGACAATGCTATCCGGTTCGTTTTCCTGGGTATCTCTGTCATTTTGCTGGCACTTGCCAAATTCGCAGCTATACCGCTGATCATCGTGCTTTATGTCGTGTTGTCCATCTTCAAGAAAGCCCCAACCTCCTAAAGCCCTATGACAATCAGACCAACTTGCTAAGTAGCCTCAATTATCGATTATTTATTTAGCTGGAAGGATAATCTTCTGTAAATTTATACAGCCTCCTATTCATTAATTTACCCAAGTCTGCCATGCGGATTTCTTTGCTGCTGTATACCTGTCTGCTGTTCGGCTCCAGCCTGCTAGCGCCCCATGCAAGGGCACAGGAAAGTACAACGGCTACGCAGCAGGGGCAAACATATCGCAACGCCACCCAAAGCACTGAAGGCACCCAAAGCCAATTCGCCACTTCATCGGTGCTTAGCACAGGCAACTGGTATAAGATTGGCGTAACCGAGTCAGGTATACACCGCATCGACAGGGCACTACTGCAGTCACTTGGCGTCAATACCCAGCAGCTCGACCCACGCACATTGCAGCTCTTTGGAAATGGAGGCGGTATGCTCCCGCAGCCCAACAGCGCACCTCGCCCTGACGATCTTGTGGAGAATGCCATCTGGGTGGCAGGTGAAACTGATGGCCGCTTCGATGAGTCAGACTATGTGCTGTTTTACGCACAAGGTCCTCATACCTGGCAAGCTACAGGCGGCAGCCCGGCCTTTCGCCACAGCCACAACATTTACTCCGATACTGCTTATTACTTTATTCGGGTGGGAGCGGGCAAGGGTCTCCGGTTAAGCGAACGCGGCCAGGCAAGTGATGCTGGTCAAACTATTAGTAGTTACAATGAGCGCCTTTACCACGAGCGTGATCTCAAGAACATGGTGTACTCCGGCAGGGAATGGTACGGGGAAGACTTTAGTGCTTTCACGGCCTCTCGCGAAATCAGCCTTCCCGTGTCGGACTTGGCACTGGGTTCTGAGGTCAAGCTGACGGCTTTTCTGATGGCAAATTCATCGGCGGAGAGCTCCTATACCTTGCGCCTCAACGGCCATACTCTGGGCACACAGACGATCAGCGGGCGCGGTACATTTCCTTACCATCCGGAAGGCGTGAACAGCATCAGCACCTACACATTAAACCAGCAAGTACTTGGGCAACCAATGGAACTCAAAGTAGGGATCAGCTTCAGCACAGGCAGCAACTCTACTGCCCTTGGTTTCCTGAATTACCTGACACTCAACTATGAGCGCCAGCTCAGGCTTTACGGTGACCAAACCAGTTTCCGCTCCGTGGCTAGTCTGGCCAGCCCGGTGAGTACTTTCCGTATGGCAGGCGCAACCGCGAACACACAGGTATGGGATGTGACAGATCCGCTGCGGCCTATCGTGCAGCAGACAATCGTTTCCGGCTCAGACTTAACTTTTAGTGCTCCAACTGATGTGCTCAGGGAATTTGTGGCATTCAGGAACAACACAGGTCTCAAGCCTGCAGCTTTTGGGAGGGTGACCAACCAGGACCTACACAGCCACAACCTCGATGGCAACCTCGACCTGGTTATCCTGACTCATCCCCGCTTTTTGCAGGAGGCCAACCGCCTGGCAGCGCATCGCCGGCAGCATAGCAACATGCAGGTTACAGTTGTTACTACCACGCAGGTATATAACGAGTTCTCATCAGGTGCGCAGGATGTAACGGCCATACGCGACTACATGCGCATGCTCTACAGCCGCAGCAGCAAGCAGGGCGACGATGTAATTTACCTGTTGCTCTTTGGAGATACGTCTTACGATTATAAAAACCGGCTGACCAACAACACCAACTTTGTGCCCGTGTATCAGTCAAGGCAATCACTGCACCCGATTAGCAGCTACTCTTCCGAAGACTACTATGGTTTTCTGGATGAGGACGAGGGCGAATGGGCCGAGAACAGCACTGGCGACCACCTGCTTGATATAGGTATAGGCCGGCTACCTGTAAAGTCCACGACAGAAGCGGCGACAGTCGTTGACAAGATCATCGCTTACGATAGCCCGGGACATTTTGGGAAGTGGCGCAGCCAGGTAACTTTTGTGGCAGACGACGGTGACTATAACGAGCACCTGAACGATGCCGAGTTCCTGAGCAGTTACCTTGAGCGTGAGCACATCAGTTACAACCCCAACAAGGTATACCTGGACCTATACCCACAGGAAGCCGTCGCCAATGGACAGCGTGTACCTGAAGCAGCGGCAGCTATCGACAAAGCTGTAGAGCAAGGCTCCCTGATCGTGAACTATACCGGACATGGCAACGAAGTCAGCTGGGCCTGGGAGCAGATTCTGACAGTGCCGCAGATAAATAACTGGCGAAACAAGGACCGATTGACTTTTCTGCTTACCGCCACCTGCGAATTCGGTCGCTACGATGACCCAAGGCGCTCGTCTGGAGCAGAACTCGCTCTGCTAAATTCTCAAGGAGGTGCCATCGGCCTGCTTACCACAACGCGTCCCGTTTTCTCCAGTGATAACCGGGTACTCAATCGCAACTTCTATAGAGCGGCTTTCAGTCCTGTAAATGGTCGGATGCCCCGACTCGGTGATGTCATGCGCCTGACTAAAAACATCAGCCTGACAGAGACAGGAGGTTCCAGGGGTGTGAACAACCGTAACTTCACATTGCTGGCTGATCCTTCTCAGCAACTAGCCTATCCGCATTTGCAGGCACAAATCACACAGATTAATGGAAGCCAAGCCGCTTCCGACACGATTGGGGCATTAGGTAAGGTAAACATGAAGGGCGTAGTGATGGCTGCAGACGGCAGCATCGCCACGAATTTTGATGGTTCTTTGCACATCACTGTTTATGAGAAACCGATTACCCGCCGCACCCTGGGTGATAACACACCGGAGCGCACAGGCGAACCCGCTATACCTGGCGGCAGCCAGCCTTTACCAGTTCAGCTTCGCGAGAACATTGTGTATGACGGACAAGCCACTGTCAGATCCGGTGCCTTTGAATTGAGCTTTGTTGTTCCTAAAGATATCGACTACCGCTATGGCGCTGGCAAAATCAGCCTCTATGCCAAAAGTGCTGCACATGATGCTTTAGGAGCCGACACAGCAGTGGTTATCGGAGGCACCGCCTCAGGTATAGCGATGGACAATACACCTCCTGTCATTAAGCTGTTCATGGATGACGAGTCTTTCGTATTTGGCGGCACAACGGGTCAGAACCCGGTCCTGTTGGCAAAACTTTTTGATGAGAACGGCCTGAATACGGCAGGTATAGGATCGGGACACGAGATGATCGCCATACTTGATGAAGGAACCGACCAAGCCATCGTGCTTAACGATTACTACACTTCTGATCGCGACAGCTATCAATCCGGCTCCATACGCTATCCTTTCAAAGACCTGAAAGAAGGCCAGCATACTTTGTCGCTTAAGGCCTGGGACACGCACAACAATTCAGCACAGGAGCGGTTGGAGTTTATCGTGTCGAACAACGAAAAGTTAACGATAACACAGTTGCTGAATTACCCGAACCCATTCTCCACGAATACAACCTTTCATTTTGACCACAACAGGGCAGGTGAAAATATAGATATCCATATACAGATATTTACCGTATCAGGAAAACTGGTTAAAACACTGCAAGGCACTAGTTATGCCAGCCAGTCGCACCTGGCCGATATAAACTGGAACGGAAGAGACGAATTTAACAACACATTAGCACGCGGCGTATACGTTTACCGAATCATTGTACGTTCTCAATATGATGGAGCCACGGCCACTAGATTTGAGAAACTTGTGCTCTTGAATTAGTAAAATCCTATAATATTTCTATATTTGATTTTGCAACAATACCCTCTATATGTATAAGAAAAATCTACTTGTAAAAGCCACTGCATTTGTGGCTGCATTCTTTACAGTGCACTTTGCATCAGCACAAACATCTACTATTGGCCAGGACTCACGCACGGTAACCACTGCCGTTCCGATTTTGACAGTAGCTCCGGATGCACGCTCTGCCGCATTAGGTGATGCGGGTGTTGCCATCAGCCCTGATGCAAACACGCCACACTGGAATCCTGCTAAGCTGGGCTTTGTACAGAACGACATGAGTGTAAGTTTTTCTTATTCTCCATGGCTGCGAAATATCGTGGACGACATGTCTCTCAGCTACCTCTCAGGTTATAAAAAACTATCTGAAACATCTGCATATCTGCCTCGCTTCTATACTTTGACCTGGGTGATATTCAGTTCATCGATGCAAACGGAAACGACATCACTGAATTCTCTCCT
This sequence comes from Pontibacter sp. BAB1700, assembly GCF_000277005.1. Lineage (NCBI taxonomy): Bacteria > Pseudomonadati > Bacteroidota > Cytophagia > Cytophagales > Hymenobacteraceae > Pontibacter > Pontibacter sp. BAB1700. Next base: position 20,268 of record NZ_AKIS01000065.1, read on the forward strand.
AAGGAGTATGCGCTGTCAGTTTCTTACGGACAAGCTTTGAGCGAATACTTCAGCTTAGGTATAGGCGCCCGTTTCATTCGGTCTAACCTGGCCGGTAACGTAACCATTGGCGGTGGCGCTACACCTTTTGAATCAAAGCCAGGTAATACAGCCGCTGTAGACGTGGGTGTATACTACAACCGCGATCTTTCTCAGAACCTGAACCTGGGTCTGGGTGCTAACATCTCCAACATCGGTGGAAAGATTGCCTATACCAATGGTGATCAGAAAGATTTTCTGCCTACAAACCTGAAACTAGGCACCGCGATTACGTATAACCTTGACCAGTATAACTCGCTGACTTTTGTGCTTGATGCCAATAAACTGCTGGTGCCATCGCCTGGTGCTGACAGCACACAGACGGTGATCAGTGGTATCTTTACGTCGTTCGGTGATGCCCCGGGTGGATTTAGTGAGGAACTAAAAGAGATCAACTTCTCTGGCGGTGTGGAGTACTGGTATAATAACCTGTTCGCTGCTCGTCTTGGTTACTTTTATGAAAACCCTGAGAAAGGCAACAGAAAGTATATTTCAACAGGTGTAGGTTTGCGTTACCAGAAATTTGGCATTGACGCGGCATACCTGATTCCAAGCGAAAGAGGTAATCCTCTTGCTGAGACCATACGCTTCAGCCTGTCGCTAAACTTAGATTAAAAAACTAATTACAGAATGCTTGATAGAACAAAAGCACCAGAAATACATGAAATAGAAGCAGTAACGCTACAGATAGCTGAGGTAAGTCACTTAAGCAACGGAGCGAGACTGCATTATATAAAAAGCGAAACCCAGCCTGTTATCAGGCTGGATTTTGTTTTTAAAGCGGGTAAGTGGTACGAAGATCAGGCCGGCGTAGCTGACTTGACGGGGAAGATGCTTTTTGAGGGGAGTAAGAATTATACAGCCAAGCAGATTGCTGAGAAGGTAGCCTACTATGGAGCCTCTTTTGAAAACAACCATGGCTACGATCGGTCGGAATTTACACTTTATTGCTTAAGCAAATACGTACCGGAGCTGATGCCATTAGTGCTTGATGTCCTGCAAAACCCAGTCTTCCCGACAGAGGAATTTGAACTGCTTCGTAAGCGAAATCAGCAAAACCTGAAAGTGCAGCGTCAGAAGAATAACTATCTGGCAACACACAGCTTCACTAAACTGGTTTATGGTGAAAAGCACCCCTATGTGTTTGGCCTCGATGAAAATGCATTAGATACTATTGCCAGGGAGGAGTTAGAGAGCTTTTATAAGAGCAGGTATAGCACAGATCAGCTGGAGGTTTTTGCTTGCGGTGCCATCGATGAAGAACTGGAAAAACTTCTGGAAAAAGAGATATCGACTTTACAATTAACAAAAGCAGTAAGCAGTATTACTTCACCTGCACCTGAGGCTAACAAGTCAGAGGATTTCGTCCTAATGCCTGAAAGCCTGCAGTCTTCTATTCGCCTTGGTAAGCAGTTCCCTATTATCGGGCATGAAGACTATCATAAGCTTGTTGTACTTAATGAAATACTAGGTGGCTATTTTGGATCGAGGCTTATGCGGAATATCCGGGAAGACAAAGGCTACACCTACGGCATCTATTCAGCGATTTCTCCGAAAGAACATGATAGCTTGTTTTTTATAGGCACTGACGTAAACTATCAGGTCACATACAAGACAATAGAAGAGATTCGTAAAGAAGTAAAGCTATTACAAGAAGAGTTGGTGCCGGAGGAAGAGCTACAAACCGTAAAAAGCTACATGCTTGGCAAATTCTTAAACGATATCGCCACCATCTTTGAGCAATGTGACAGATATAAACGCATTGTACTACATAAGCTTCCTTATGAGCATTACAATAACTACATCAGCACGATAAGAGGCGTTACAGCTGAGGAACTTAGAGATCTGGCAAATCAGTACATTGCATTAGATGGCTTAAAGACTGCTATAGCCGGCAAAAAACCAGATTAGATTTACCTCCATTAGTACATATTAGAAGAAACGGAGAAGGCTGCCCATCAAGGCAGCCTTCTCCGTTTACATTAGATGCAAATTCATTTTAGATTACAATACTCTAATTTTACCCTTTGCAGGCTAGGAATATGGAGACTGCGGATGCATCTTAAACAAGTCCGCTACTGGCAATTCAGCACCGAATCCCCCTTGTTATCACTTCAAAAAGATAATTTTCGGCAAAAAAAGCAGCCTCCCCTTCATTGCGGGGGGGGTAGTTAAACGCGTACGGCCCCTGACTCTTGCGAATCAGGGGCCGTGCGTTGTTGGGGTTGGCGGCCACCTACTCTCCCGGGTGTGACCCCAGTACCATCG
>NZ_AKIS01000066.1:0-16917 GCF_000277005.1 Pontibacter sp. BAB1700
TTTGAGTCGCCTGCTCGGCACSGKTTTCCATTACCGCTGTSCGTTAGCACCTAGCGGCATTTCCGTTAGGTGTTACGCCGAACACCTCTACAATCTGCCAGCTGCTGAATGCCTCAGCAGTCAGGGTTTGCTTTACGGGCTCCGGAAGCTCTTCCTGCGTGATTGCTTCACGCTTTACATTTTCTTCCTGTGTTGCAGTCTGAGTTTGAGTCTGTGTCTGTGTTTCAGTTGTTACCTGTGTCTCAGTCTGTACTTGCTCTTCATAGTTTACCTGATTTCCAGTTTCGGCCTGCGCTTCAGTTTCTGTTTCAGTAGTTTGTTCTACTTGCTGCTTCTTCTTCGACTTCTTTTTGTTCTTGTCAGTCTGTGCGTTAGCGTCAAGTGAGGCAAAGCCAAAGAAAGCAATGGCGGCCGCCAGGTAGGTTATTTTTTTCATAGTTTTATTCTGTCGCTCAAGTTTAATTTTTCCTAAAGCCTATTAGTCAAAACTGTGCCAAAACCATATATTTAACTCAAGTTACTCACAATCAAACCATTACAAATTAAAACGAAAATCCCCAACCTGGGGAATTCACTATAGGGTGTAGCGAAAATTCCACAGGTTGGGGATTACAAACTGGGTAATCAGGTATAGGCGGGGTTTATGCGCCTAACATAAGAGCCAAGGCAATCAGTGAGCCAAAGCCTATTCCGAAACCAGTTGCGGCCTTGCCTACTTTACGCTTGTGGGCCTGCTTCTTGAAAGCCTCACGATAAACCGGCTCTTTCATTAACTGATAGTTCGGATGAAACAGGTTGTCGACATTAGGTGGTACTGCCGCCGTTACAATGCCAGTGACCAAACCGACAGGAGGAAGCAGGAAGGTCGCTCCGGCCGTGCCCCAAAGTGGTCCTTGTCCTTTGTAGTACATTAGCGCATCATGCCGGCCCTGGTACATCAGTTCTTCAGGTGTATAGTTACGTGACGCTCCGGTACCTGTTGGTATGGCGGAAGCGGTAGCATATTCATCGTTGCTCTGCGGCAACTGGTTTAGCTGTCGCTGTGAGGGTTGGGTTGCAAATTGCATAGAGGACACATCGTTTCGGAGCACAAACCGCAGTGGGCCTTTCTCTTCGCTTAGCATGCGATAATGGATAGTGTCTTCCCCCACTTTCACAATTTTCCCTACTACTTCTTCGCCGTTCTTTTTGACGATCAGATCCTGGCTGTGGCCAAGCATGGCGGTTAGTACGAAACATACACTTAGTACCGCTCTTTTCCATGTCATGAGGTGCATCATCCTGCTTTTCTAATTTTAATTTTGTTTATTTTCATTCCTGGACTAGGAAGATACAAAGACTATTCCATTTATTGTTTAATCTCTATATTTTATTTCTACAGCAAAATTAATTTCCTGACATGTTGTAGCAATGTGGCGTATAAAGCCCCAACGGTACAAACTTAATACCCTGGCGCTACCAGAAATTTGCAAAGCAAGCCGTCAGCCTATACCTTTATAACATGAGCGAACCACGTAAAAAATTATTCCTGCTTGATGCAATGGCCCTGATTTACCGGGCGCACTTTGCCTTCAGCAAAAACCCTCGCATTAACTCCAAGGGCATGAATACGGGCGCTGTGCTCGGCTTCACCAACACCCTGGTAGAAGTACTTCAGAAAGAAAGACCCACACACATTGGCGTAGCTTTCGACTCAGCGGCCAAAACTTTTCGCCATGATAATTTCGCTGCCTACAAGGCTAACCGACAGGCCATGCCCGAGGATATTTCACTGGCTATACCTTACTGCAAAAAGATTGTAGAGGCCTTTAACATTCCGGTGCTCATCATGGACGGCTACGAGGCCGATGACATCATCGGCACCCTGGCCTGCCGCGCCGAAAAAGATGATTTTGACGTGTACATGATGACGCCTGACAAAGACTACTGCCAGTTGGTGACGGAGCATGTTTTCCTGTATAAGCCTGCTTTCCTCGGCAATGCCGTGGAGGTATGGGATGTGGCGCGGGTACTGGAGAAGTTTGAAATTGAGCGGGTGGAGCAGGTGATCGACATACTCGGTCTGCAAGGCGATGCCGTGGATAACATACCAGGTATACCGGGCATCGGTGAGAAAACGGCTAAGTCTTTGATCCAGCGTTTTGGCTCCGTAGAAAACCTGATCGCTAATGCTGACCAGCTAAAAGGCAAGCAGAAAGAAAACGTGGTAAACTTTGCCGAACAGGGCATGATGTCCAAAGAGTTGGCCACTATCCACTGCGATGTGCCCGTGCCGTTCAGCGCGGAGGCGCTTCACTACAACGGGCCTAACGAAGAACAACTGGCTGAGCTGTTTGCCGAGCTAGAGTTCCGTCAGCTGATGCAGCGTGTGCTGGGTATCTCCATGGCCGAGGCATCCCCCGCCAAAGTTGCGACCCGACGTGGCAAGCCCGCTAACCAGCAGCAAACCTCGCTATTCGACTCGGCGGCTCCTGCCGACACTGCTGTAGCTGACGAAACAGATATAGCCACCGAGCATGTGCCGTTCCAGCGCTTCAGCAATACCCTGCAGGACTACCACCTGATCGACACGCCTTCCTTGCGCCAGAGCTTGATCCGCTATCTGCAGAAACAACAGGAGATTTCCTTCGATACTGAGACCAGCAGCATCGACCCAATTACAGCTAAGCTTGTAGGCATGTCCTTCAGTTACTTGCCCGGAGAGGCCTACTATGTGCCAGTGCCTCACGACAATGAAGAAGAGGCAGTTAGCATTGCAGCTGAATTCAAAGACATACTTGAGAACCCGAGCATTGCCAAGATTGGCCAGAACATCAAGTACGACATACTGGTGATGAAGAATTATGGCATCGAAGTGAGTGGTCCGATCTTCGACACGATGCTGGCACACTACCTGCTGGAGCCTGAAATGCGCCACAACATGGATGTACTGGCTGAGACCTACCTCAATTACAGCCCTATACCTATTACCGACCTGATCGGCCCAAAAGGCAAGAATCAGATCACGATGGCCGACCTGAAGCCTGAAGAGGTGAAGGACTACGCCTGCGAAGATGCCGATATCACGCTGCGCCTGAAGCAATACTTTGAGCCACTGCTGCAGGAGCAGGGACTGATGAAGCTGTTCAACGAAGTGGAAAACCCACTCGTGCAGGTGCTGGCAGGTATAGAGAAGGAAGGTATATCGATCGACGCCAATGCGCTGGCCGATATTTCGCTGCTGCTGGAGCAGGAGATTAAAGGGATAGAGACCCGTATCTTCGAACTGGCTGACACAGAGTTTAACATCGGCTCACCGAAACAACTCGGCGAAGTGCTCTTCGACAAAATGGGGCTACATGGCAAGGCCAAGATCAAAAAGACGAAGACCGGGCAGTACGCCACAGGTGAGGAGATCCTCTCCAAGCTGGCTGGCGAGCACGAGATTGTACGCCTGATCCTGGACCACCGCGAACTTTCGAAGCTCAAGTCGACCTACGTGGATGCCTTGCCGCAGCTCGTGTGCGAACTGGATAACCGCGTGCATACCTCGTTCAACCAGGCGGTAACGGCTACAGGACGCTTGAGCTCCACTAACCCGAATCTGCAGAATATTCCAATCCGCACCGAACGCGGCCGCGAAATTCGCAAAGCCTTTGTGCCTCGCAACAGCAAGCACCTGATCATCTCGGCGGACTACTCCCAGATCGAGCTGCGCATCATGGCTGACTTTAGTGGTGACCCAACCATGAAAGAGGCTTTCAAAAACGGGCTGGACATCCACGCCTCTACAGCCAGCAAGGTGTTCCATGTGCCGCTCGACCAGGTAGACAGCGAAATGCGTCGCAAGGCCAAGACCATTAACTTCGGCATCATCTACGGCATTTCAGCGTTCGGCTATCCGAGCGACTAGGTATACCACGCCGCGAAGCTGCTGACATCATTGAGGCTTATTTTGAGGAGTTCCCAGCCGTGAAAGAGTACATGGACAGCGCCATTGAGAAGGCCCGAGAACATGAATATGTAGAGACTGTGCTGGGCCGCCGTCGCTACCTCCGCGACATTAACTCCCGCAACGCCACAGTACGTGGGTTTGCCGAGCGCAACGCCGTAAACGCCCCCATTCAGGGTACTGCCGCCGATATCATCAAGATCGCGATGATCAACATACATGAGTACCTGCGCCACGAAAACCTGAAGACCCGCATGATCCTGCAGGTGCATGACGAACTGCTGTTCGATGCACCGAAAGAAGAAGTGGACATCGTAACGCCGAAGATCGTGGAACTGATGACCAATGCCCTGCCGCTAAGCGTGCCGATGGAGGTGGGCTTGGGCGTAGGCAAGAACTGGCTGGAAGCACACTAAGGTATACAAGCCTATAAGGCTGCTTATACCTGCTGCTATACCTGATAAAAACAGAAAGGCGCCTCCCGCAAAGGAGGCGCCTTTCTTGTTACGGAGATACTGTGTGTTACTGCACAGGGAAAAGAACTGTGCGGTATTGAGTTTCGTCAACTAATGGAATATTAGCATTGTAGTTGCTGTTTATCACTCGGATAAATTCATTCGCCACAATAGCATTTCCACGTGGCGTCAGGTGGATACCATCTAACGAGAACACATTACCCGTGATAAATGCGGAACTGTAAGGCACACCGTTCTGTACGAATGGTCTAGCAAATCTTTCTGTAAAGAATTTGTTAACATCAAATACAGGAATGTTGTTAGCTGCAGCAACTTCAGCAATTACTTTATTCAGCTCCTGCGTGTGAACTCTAACCTCAGCTACTTCATCTTTATCAAGCACCTCATTATCATTCAAAGGGTTAAGAGGATGGAAGCCATGAGGAATTGACACACCTGGTGCAATCTGATCAACACGGCCTATAGCTGCCTGAGTAGTCAACAGGACTAAGTCGCCTTCGCCCAATTCACGAACGCCTGTAGGTCCTTCAGCAACGCGGATGTAAACCTTCAGGTCATTCATACCCGCTGATTTTCTGATTGCATCAAGTGTTACCGTAGTGAAAAAAGGAGTAGCTGCCACATCCGGAATGTTTGCAATAACACCTTCTACTTGACCACCTTGGGCCAGTGCTCCAACTAATTGAGTATAAATGGCTCTAAAAGTAGCAACAGGTGTTTTGTCGCCAAATGGGTTGGCCGGGTTAACAACAGCACCATTTGTTGCATAGGTTAGTACGTCGTTATTACCAAGCCAAAGTGTAAAGAAGGTCGGCTGAGACTCGGCAACCTTTGCTACGTAGCTCTTTGCGCCTACTTCTGCATCTGTTAATAAACGATCGAAATATGGGTTTACACCTCCATAGATAGGCGTCGCACTAGATAAAACTGACATCCCTGGAACCGCATAGTTATTAACAGGGTCCGTGAATTTTGTAAGTCGGGGTCCACCTGGCAAAGGAGCTACATCTGTGCGAACTGCCAGGTTTGTAGTAACAGGGTCAATATTGGAGAAGGAGATGCTCCAGGCGCTGCAGGAGGGTTAAAGCCTGTTAGCCTTAAATATCCACTACCATTTGCCTGTGCTTCTGTAAAAAGAGGTTGAATGAAGTTACCTCCTCCTACTGTTTCAAACTGCTGTGCCATCAACGCAGGGAAGGATGAAAGCTGTGCTTCACGATATAATCCTCCATCCTGATAGCCAGCAGTCAAAGAATTTCCAACAGCTACATACTTTGTAAAATCTAACTCGCCCGAACTAGGGCTTGCCACATCTATCTCTGGATCGCAGCTTGAAAGAAGTACACCAGCCACCAAGGCCAGCATGCTCGACTTAAAGAAAAACTTTTTCATATACTTTACTAAAGAAAATTAGAATTTGAAGTTAAGACCGATGCCAGGAATGTAGGCCACTGCCTTGAAAGTGCCAGGTATACCACCAGACAGGTTAGCGGCATCAGTTCTCTCTTTTCTGTTGATGTAAAGGAAAGATGCGTCGATGCTGAAGTTTTCAGAAACGGAGTACCCTATACCTGCAGAAAGACCACGTGAGTCTGAATCCGGCGTTTCTGGTGTCAGGTAGCCGTCCTGTACAGGTGTCTTGTCAAGGTAAGCACCGGCACGAAGGGCCAAGGCATCTGTTGCCATGTACTCACCACCGATGCGATAGATGAAAGCGTTCTCGTAGTTACGGCTAGCCTCTGAGAAAGGACTGCCACCCACGTTCTGGCTGAAATCGAAGCGCAGCTTCTCATAGGCATCCCAGCCTACATGGCTCACATCTGCAGCTAATGTCAGACGCTCGTTTGGCTTGAAGCCTATACCCACTGAAAGTGTTGAAGGCATTGGCAGTTCCGCGTTGAAAGTCGTGCCATCAGGGAAGTTGCCGCGTGCAGCCGTTGGAATGTTACTGAACATCACATCGCCACCTTCTACACTCAGGTTTACTTTGGAGCGGTAGTTCACACCGATAGAGAATTTCTCTGTTGGCTGGAAGAAAATACCTGCGTTGAAGCCAAACGCTGATTCAGCGCTGCCATCCAGTTCAATACCGCCTTCAGTGCCGTCCTGGCTCTGCACAGGCAGCGAACGCTGCAGGTTTACACTTCCAATTACATACGAAAGACCTACACCTATACCCAGCTTGTCAGTAATAGCATAGCTAATAGTCGGCTGCACATAAATAGCCTGCAGTTTCAGCTGGTTCAATCCATAACGGCCGCTCCACTCATCGCCCCAGTTCACGGTGCTGCCAAACGGCGTGTATACACCAAGGCCAGCAGAGAATTTCTCATTTATGTTGTACACGCCATACACCTGGAAAGGAGTACCCAGTGGGTTATCTGTACGAGCCGTAACACCTCCAGACTCAGGAGCAGAATAGGCAATTCTGGAGACAAGCGCACTGCCGCCTATCGTCACGCCACTGTAGCCGATGTGGCTCATGGCTCCAGGGTTAAAGAAGATGCTGGACGTACCTGTCAGAAGGCCTGTACCCGTGTGGCCCATACCAATCTGGCGCTGGCTCGCCAGGTTTACCTGGTATCCGCCAGCCATGGCCGTACCTGTGAGCAGGGCGCTACCTAATAAGGCTAAGATTTTGCTTTTCATAAAATGCGACTTGTTTAAATATAGGGTGTTAATAAGGTAAAACAAATATATAAAACATTAATACTTCCTAAAGCACATGCACCACCTTTTTTCAAATAAAATCAGTTTTTGGTCGAAAAATTTTCTGTTCTATCCGGACAGCTTTGAACAAAGCTTACCGAAAGCAGTTTTTTTGATGCGAAAGCTATCCCAGAAAGGGATTCTGCGTTTATAGAGTCTCAACTTAAAACCCAAATGAAGGAACAATTCGACGTGATTATAATAGGCGGAGGGCCTGCTGGCCTGAATGCCGCCATGATACTGGGGCGTTCGCGACGTAAAGTGCTCTTGTTTGACAGTGGCAAGCCCCGCAACCGGTGGGCCACCAGCATGAATGGCTTTTTGTCCAGTGACGGGGTAAACCCGCGTGATTTTATAAAGAAGGGACGCGAAGAACTCGTAAAATACGGCGTGCAGATAATAGACCGTGCCGTGAAAACAGCCACTTATAGCAAAGGCCAGTATGTAGTAGACGACGAGGACGAAAATGTATACCACTCACGCAAGATGCTGCTGGCTACCGGCCTCAGAGATGCTCTGCCTGAAGTGGAAGGCATAGAAGAACTTTATGGCCAGAGTGTGCACCACTGCCCGTACTGCGACGGCTGGGAGAATCGTGACAAAGCCATAGCTGTATACGGAAAAGACCGCAGCGGCATAGGCCAGGCCCTGGCCATGAAAAACTGGAGTGACGATGTGACCTTGTATACCGACGGCACCCAGAAACTCAACAACAAAGACATGGAATTGCTCAACCTAAACGGAGTAAAGGTATGCACGGAAGCGATTACCCGTCTGGAGGGCGATGACGGCATGCTACAACGAATTGTTTTGCAGAACGGCGAGTCGAAGCAACAGGGGGCCCTTTTCTTTTCGGGCGAAACCAGTCAGCAGTCGGATATCGGCCGGCAGCTGGGCTGTGAGTTTACCGGCAAAGGTGTCATCAAGACACGTCGTCTACAGCAAGCCAACATTCCGGGCCTTTATGTGGCCGGTGATGCGGCCCGTGATATGCAACTGGTGATTGTGGCGGCAGCCGAGGGCGCCAAAGCCGGGGTGGCCATCAACATGGAGTTGCAGCAGGAGGACAGAGTAAAACCTTAGGCTATGCTGGCAGTAGCATCGCTGGCCTCCTGGGCGGGGCTTGGCAGATGCTGCTCCACAGGCTGAAAAAGGTGCTCCTTCAGGCAATAGCGGTATCCCTCTACCAGCATGTGCATAATCAGGTGCTCTACGGCAATAGGCTCGTTTTCAGATACCTGCCTTGTATTGGTGAACCGGATCTTGCTGGCGTCAATGATTGTCACAACTCCTGTGCCGAACACTTCTATTTTATTCCCCTCTTTGATAATTATGCCGTTTCCTCGCTCAACCCCACGCCAACATACGCCGGATCGTGCGCCACAGCATGGGCTAGTCGCCCGAAGCGGCCACGCTCCACAAAGTGCGTGTCGATGTATACATGGCTGATAAACCCGAAGCCGATCGTGGTTTTCATCTCTCCTTTGATAAGCGAGTAGTGTCCGTAGCCATCGTAGATCATACGGTCTGACATGATGGCGGCCCCTGCGCTGGTGCCGGCTATGATGATGGGCTCCTGGTGATAACGGCGACGCATGATCTCGAGTAGCTGTGTCCCGTTCAGAAACTCAATTAAACGAACCTGGTCCCCCCCCGTAAAAAAGATAACGTCAGCCTGCTGGATGCGGCTGATATACTCTGGCTGGTCAGCGGCGTGGTTTTCGTCGATGAGCATGAACTGCACACAGTCACAGCCTAGCTCTTCAAAGGCTTCTTTGTACGCCTTACCAGACTCTTCTGGATCACTGGTAGCAGTTGCTATTACTTCGATACGGGAATGTATCGGACATATCTCAGACCTGATCAACTTAATTAAGTCATCATCATACCCACCGCCGAGCGCTATTAAGGTACCTTTATACATTGGTGCTCCTGTTTATTTGACTATTCACGTTCTCCTCACGATAAACGCCTGTACACTTTACAATTGAGTGCCCGAAAAGATCTGAACGGCACAGCAGTCTGTTAAAATCCTGTTCGTTTTCGAACAAACACCTGTACGCTATTGGACGATTTAAGTAGACAAACCGTTAATCTAAATTCATAATTACCTTATTATCAGCATTTTAACTGAATGGCACATAAAATGCAATATGCTAATCAGAAATAAAAAAAAATTTAGGAATGCCAAGCAACCTTTTACCTAACTCCTCTATCTATTAAGTACTTACAACATGAAACGAAAAACCTTTTAAATATCAACTATTATGAAAATCATCATCTTATTATTCGCCATAGTACTCGGCTTCGGAGCCACCTGCAAAAAGACAGCAGACGATATCAGAGTAACAGCCGCCAAGTACAAACTGCAGCAAGAGCAAAAAGAGCTACGCAGCTACCCTAACCTGTTGCCAGAAGTGCTGATCGTAGCACCAAAGGCCTAACATCCTGACTGATCTCAACCCAATATACAACATCATCTTAACCTGAATTACTATGAAAATCCTGATTCTTTTGTTTGGACTTACAGCCGCCTTCGGAGCTGCTGGCAAAAAAACTACCAGCGACCTGAAAGAAATGAAGCATCGCCAGGAGCTAAAGGAACTGCAGCGCTATCCTAACCTGCTTCCTGAGGTAGTGATTACCATTTCGCGTGACTCTCTCATAAAGTAGCATACCTGATTATACCTGTTTCCTAACTCCGCCATTAGTACTGAATAAAACCATGAAAATCATCATTCTTTTGTTAGCCCTGGTAGCTGCCTTTGGCTTTGCCTTGAAAAAAACAGTTGACGAGCGTGCGCTGCTGGCTGATCGCTTGCAACAGGAGCGCCTCACCTTGCTTTACAGCAACGAAGCTCCTGCTTCTCAGCCCGTGGCCATGCTATAGTTCCGCACCTTTTTCAGGGCCTTTGCCAAACCGTATAACAAAGCTTATACCTGGGCCCAGCATTCACAAAGCCTTTTCCTACACCACCGTTACGCTCTTGCACAGACAGGGCGAACAGAAAGACATTGCCCTTATAAAATAGCAATCGCCCGACCTGAATGGGGTCGGGCGATTGCTGCTAATTTTCCTTTTTCTTGAATATCTTGTTCAGGTCTATCCGCTTCTCAGGTTCAGGCTCAGGAGCAGGTTCCTCTTTCTTACCGAATGGCCATACCTTCTTTTTAGGGGGCTCCGGTTCTTTCTTCTTGCCAAAAGGCCAACCCGATTTCTCCTCTTCCACCTCTTGCTTGCCAAATGGCCAGATCCGTTTTTTTTCTTTCTTCTCGGGCACAATTACGTAGCGGATCGAGATGCCTGTGGCCAGGTTTACCCAGTCTTCGTGGTTGAAGTGCAGCGCCGGTTTTACATCAGCTGAGAGCAAAATAGGCAAGCCGTTTATCTTGTACTCCACTCCCACAATGGCATCCAAACCGGTGAACACGCCCTGGTCTTTCAGATTTCCGATGTGGCCGCCGCCGCCCAGGTAGTAGTTGAAGCGCTTGCCCAGCATGGGCCAGTGCCGCTGATAAAGCAAGGTGCCACTATACTCCCGCGACCCAACCAGCGCTATACCTTCCAGTGTGGTTTTCTCTGCAATGCGCTGCTGCACGGTGGCTCCAAACTGGTCGCCACCGAGTCGTATACCTGCTGCTGTTCTGTATTTCTGCGCCTGGCTGGCCGTAGCCGCTCCCGCCACCAATAGTACCGTAATAAAAATCTTCTTCATGGTTTGTATCCGGAGTCTGACTCCTGCCGCTGCAAATATCTTACCTATTCTGTACAAATAGCGCAGTGCAATGTCAGCAAGCCGATGTTTTTTTGAAAAGAACTCCTGGCTACCGTAAGGCGCCACTGCGAGAACTGAACTATGGGAACGCCCGCATTCACGAGACAGGTATACCTGAGCGGAGAAATAGATGATGGCTATACCTTAGTAGTCGCCTTTGAAACCGCCACGGCTGGCCTTTTTGTCGGATTGGCGGCGCTTGCTTTCGAGGCGTTTGCGCACGGATGCTCGTGTGGGCTTGGTGGCTTTGCGCTTTTTCTGTCGGGTAAGTGCCTGCCGGAGCAGCTCATAGAAGCGCTCAATGCACTGCTCCTTGTTCTGCAACTGGCTGCGCTCTGCCTGGCACACCACCTGCAGAAAGCCCTCATTGTTGATGCGGCTAGCCAGTTTCTCCAACACCAGTGCCTTTTCCTCGTCTGTCAGCAGTTCTGAGTCGCCCACATGGAAGCGCAGCTCAACCTTGCTGGCTACCTTATTCACGTTTTGCCCGCCAGCTCCCCCACTACGCGAAGCCTGAAAGCTCAGCTCCCGCTCAAAGTCACGTTCTCTAATATCTGTCATACCGATGCTATACCTTTCAAATCAATCTTGTAGCCAGCTCTTTATACCTGTTCACCAATAATATGCAGCAAATATGCGTCTTTTCATCTTTTCGAGCGTCTTTTGTGAAATTTTTGATCACCTCATACCTGTTCTATGAAAATGTTACGCTTTGTCTGCCTGTTTATGCTGCTTGCACTTACGCAAATCACGCAGGCTGTCAACAAGTCATTTTACTTCACTACTTCTGATGGTGTGCAGCTATACGTGCGCATGGCAGGCGAGGGCAAGCCCTGCCTCTTTATCCACGGCGGCCCGGCTCCTGGACTAAATACTTTTATGCGTTGGGTGGCGATGTGGTAGAACAGGACATGACCATGATCTACGTAGACCAGCGCGGCTGCGGCCGTTCCTCCAGCTCCGAAACCAAAGACTACTCCCTGGCCCGCGTGGTGCAGGACTTTGAAGAGCTGCGTGAGCACCTGGGTTACAACAAGTGGATGATCATGCCGCACTCCTTTGGTGGCACCATCGCGACCGAGTATGCTTACCAACATCCGAAACGTATCAGCGCTGCCATATTTGTAAACTCCACGCTATACCTGAACGATGCCTTGGAAAGTTACATCAAAAACGGCGCTCGCCTGCTTGGCAAACCTGAGTCTGACTTCCGTAAAACTGGCGGCTCAATCGGTGAAGCACTGAACGGGTCGCCTACCAGCTGAACCAACAGAATGTGATGTACAAAATGATGTATCCTAAAAAGGAAATGTTTGACCAGATGAACGCCGTGATGGACACCACCCTCAACTGGGACTTTGGCAGCAAGGTATGGGACTTCCCGGAATACGCGCAGGACTTCACTATTAAGAGCGCATCGCTTAAAATGCCGGTACTGGTCATCTCGGGCAACAATGATTTATCAGTAGGGCCTGAGCATTACCGTCTGTTCAAGTTCAGGAACGCCACTTACCGCCCCATGGCAACGGGCCATTGCCCTTATCAGGAGCAGACGGCACTTTTCCACAAGCATGTGAAAACCTTTCTGGCGAACGTAAAATAACCCGGACTATCTACCTGGACAAGAAAGGGGCAGGCCATATCGGATTGCTCCTTTTTTTGTGTCCGTAGCTTCACGCGAAACCAAAGCGCAAAGCATCGCCGTATGCCATAGAATAAATTTGTGGCTATACCTATGAACCCAAACAATAATACGCTCCGAATCGGCTACCATGCCTCGCACGAACAGTTTAAGCCGAGTGAGCTCCTCCAGTATGTACAAAAGGCCGAGCAGGCGGGCTTCAATGCCTCCATGTCATCTGATCACTACACCCCCTGGAGCCTCGACCAGGGCGAAAGCGGCTTTGCTTGGTCATGGCTTGGAGCTGCCATGCAGGCTACTAAACTGCCTTTTGGTATAGTCAATGCCCCAGGTCAGCGCTACCATCCTGCCATCATCGCACAGGCCGCCGCTACGCTTGCCGAGATGTTTCCGGAACGCTTCTGGGTAGCCATGGGTAGCGGGCAATACATAAACGAGCAAATTACCGGTGATCCCTGGCCCGTGAAGCAAGACCGCAACAACCGACTGAAGGAGTGCGTCGATATCATCCGGGCGCTTTGGGACGGCGAAACTGTCACCCACCACGGTCTTGTGAAAGTGGAACAGGCCAAGCTCTATACCCGCGCCAAGGTAGCTCCTAAAATCATCGGGGCGGCCATCACCGAAGAAACAGCAGAGTGGGTGGGCAGCTGGGCCGATGGCATGATCACCGTATCAAAGCCGCCAAAAGAACTTAAGAAAATGGTG
The DNA here is from genome assembly GCF_000277005.1 of Pontibacter sp. BAB1700. Taxonomy (NCBI): domain Bacteria; kingdom Pseudomonadati; phylum Bacteroidota; class Cytophagia; order Cytophagales; family Hymenobacteraceae; genus Pontibacter; species Pontibacter sp. BAB1700. Next base: position 13,243 of record NZ_AKIS01000066.1, read on the forward strand.
GAAGCCTTTCACAGAGGTGGCGGCGAGGGAAAGCCCATGTACCTGAAAGTCCAGCTCTCCTACGACAAAGACGAGAAAGCGGCCTTGCAGGGAGCTCATGACCAGTGGCGATCCAACATCTTCCCGAGCGCTGTGCTCTCTGATATGCGTACGGCCAAGCAACTGGAGCAGGCAGCCATGTTTGTGCGCGAAGAGGACCTTCGGGAGCATGTTCGGGTTTCAGCCGAACCAGGCCAGCACCTCGAGTGGCTGCAGCAGGACATCGACCTGGGCTTCAGTCAGCTGATTCTGCATAATGTAAACCTGGAGCAGGAGCGCTTTATTGATGTGTTTGGCGACAAGGTTGTGCCACAGCTTTTAGGATAGAGCATAGCACTGCCACAAAGCATGTTTTGTTATTAACTTATAGCGTATAAGCACGTTACAGGTATAACACGACTCGTATACACGCCCTATGAAATGGTCCCTTAACCTTGGCAGAATAGCGGGCATCAAGATCCTGGTGCACTGGACATTCCTGATCCTGATCGGTTGGATCGTGTTTTCGGAAATGCAGCGGGGTTCCGACATGACCACCACTCTTTTGTCGGTGGCCTTTGTGATGACCATTTTTTTGTGCGTAGTGCTGCACGAGCTTGGGCATGCGCTCACAGCAAGGCGTTACGGAGTCAGCACCAAAATGATCACGCTGCTACCCATAGGCGGTGTGGCCAGCCTGGAGCGTATACCTGAAAATCCGAAGCAGGAACTCATGATCGCCATCGCCGGCCCTGCCGTGAATGTGATGATCGCCTTTGTGCTTTGGCTGATACTGCCTTCTCTGAATGAGATACCCGGCGAGGAGTTTTTTACACGTATCACACCGGCTAACTTCCTATACCTGCTATTCTTTGTAAACCTGATGCTTGTCATCTTCAATGCTATACCTGCGTTTCCGATGGATGGCGGGCGTGTACTGCGGGCTTTGCTGGCTTTTAAGCTAGGTCGGGTGCGGGCTACTCAGATCGCGGCAAACCTGGGGCAGCTGCTGGCTATCTTCTTTGTGTTTATCGGCTTTTTCTACAACCCTTTTCTGATCCTGATCGGCATCTTCGTTTTCTTTGGTGCTTGGTCCGAGAATATGATCGTGCAGCACCTTGATTTTCTGCGCGGCCATCTGGTGCGCGAAGGTATGATGACCAATTTCGTGACCCTGGCACCCACTGAAACCGTACGTGACGCCCTTGGCAAGCTTCTCAAAGGCTCGGAGCATGACTTTGTGGTGGAGCAGGACGGACAGGTGGTTGGCACGCTCACCCGGATGCAGCTGATACAAGCCGTAAAAGAAGAAAAAATAGAGAGCCCGGTATCGGATATCATGACACAGGAGGTTAAAGCTTTCAATGTGCAGGACAAGCTAGCTGAGGCCTACACGGAACTACAGAAAACAAAGGCGCCACTTTACCCGGTACTCGAGAATGGTCGCCTTGCCGGCGTGATCAACACAGATAACATCAATGAATTTATTCTGATTAAATCTGCCTTGGCTCATTAAATTTAAAACTATGGCTACCTGGCAAAAGCTATACTTGATTTACTGCTCCTGACACACAATTTTATTATATTTGGCATTAAACCACGCATACCTCTGCACATCCTTTTGCGTAATAGAACGTTATGGCCGCTTAGGAATGCGACATCCTGATTTTATCGATAGCAAAACTGACAATCCGCACCAGTCTATGACCACCATACTCCCAACACCTGACCGTCTGTGGTCACGAAGCGCTGCCATCCTGTTGGCATTACTTCTTTCGGTGATTTCCTTTGCGGCACAAGCCTCCGAAGACCTGCACATGGTGCCTATCCCACTTGAAGAGCGCATAAAAGCGGCTGACATCATTGTAGAGGGCGAAGTAGTAGCTCAAAGATCATTCTGGGATGCCAGACAGGAGCTTATCTATACAGCACATACTGTCCGGCTTTTCAAAATATTCAAGGGAGAGGTAAAGGAGCGTCAGGTAGAGGTGATCACGGATGGTGGTACCGTTGGCCTGGCGATGCATACCGTTTCATCAGCACTTCAGCTGCAAAAAGGGCAGCAGGGCATGTTTTTTCTGAGCAGAGGTGCTCCTACAGGTATAGTTGCCAGTGCAGCTTCAATTATTACCAGACCATACGCCAGCCGGCAGGGCTTTGTGCGCTATGATGTGGAACGGGGTACTGCTGCCGATCCTTTCAGGCAGTACAAGTCGGTGCAGGAGGTATATCAGGCGGTGACTTCCCGCATGGGGCAGCAATATAAAACTGTTGTAGTGAATGACAGGCTGGACTCAGGTCTGAAGGCACAGTTGAAGCAGCAGAGCACGCAGGCGACGCAGGCTGTCGTGGTAACCAGCTTTAGCCCTGCCCGCACCAGTGCCGGTACTAGCGCCATCCTCACCATTAACGGCACAGGCTTCGGCAGTTCACGGGGCAACGGATTTGTGGAGTTCCCCAATGCCGACGATGGAGGCACTACCATGGTCCGCCCCTATGCCTCTGACTACTTATCATGGAGCAATAACCAGATTAGATTAAGGGTGCCTTCTTATACCCAGACAGGCGGTACGGCTGGCACGGGTCAGATAAAAGTCACTGCGAATGACGGAACTTCAGGTATGAGTGCCGGCACGCTCATAATCGAATTCGCTTATTCCAATGTAGTAGCTGAAGGTGGCAACACGCCCTTCCAGCCTTTGCTGATTGATGCAAACAGGAGCGGCGGCTACACCATACAATTTGCCCCTAGCATGCAAAACAGAGCGGCTGCGCAGGAGGGTTTCAGACGTGCTGTGAACAATTGGGTGTGCACCACAAATGTAAACTGGATAATCGGAGCTGCTACCACAACGGAGAGTTCAGCTGACGATAGCCGTAGCGTCATTCGCTTTGCGTCCTCGGCTGTGACTGGCCAGGGTGTGCTGGCCCGCACAATAAGCAAGTATAGAGGCTGTGTGGCCATTAGCGGCACGCGTCGCGATACAACCTTCTGGCTCACGGAATTTGACATGGAGATCAACAGCAACATCAGCTGGCAGTACGGTCCGGGTGCTCCGGCCACCAATCAATTCGACTTCGAAACGGTGATCCTGCACGAGTTGGGTCATGCGCACCAGCTTGGCCACGTTATTTTGCCGAATACCCTGATGCACTATAATATAGGCCGCAGGACGCAAATCCGTGACCTGACTCCTCCTGATATAGCAGGAGCCAACCTGGTACTAAACCGGAGTCTTACCCCTCCTGCCTGTGGAGGGCGTTCTGCCATGACACCTAAGCTGGATGGCGAGTGCAACCTGGCTTCCGAAATCTTCACCTTCGACGCTGCCTTTACGAACGCTGGCGCCGTGGAGGTTATATGGACAACCAGCACGGAGCAAGGTATAGCCCGCTTTGTGGTTCAGCGCAGCCAGGACGGACAAACCTGGGAAGACGTAGGTCAGGTTCCGGCCTCCGGACAAGCCCGCGACTATACCTTCACTGACAGCAGTCCGCTGCCGCGCCGTAGCTATTACCGCTTGCGTGTGGTCTACAGCAATAACTCAGAAGCATTCTCAGGCAGAGTGCTGGTGCTTAACCCAAGCGACCTCGCGTCTTCAGGTATACCCTAACCCAACTGGACTTGGACCACCAACTAGCCAATGGTTCGCCAGG
>NZ_AKIS01000067.1:0-21420 GCF_000277005.1 Pontibacter sp. BAB1700
GCAAGAGTCAGGGGCCGTACGCGTTTAATACCCCCCCCGCAATGAAGGGAAGGCAGCAAGCAGGGCTTAAAGCACGAGAAGCCGGGAGTATGACGCAGGATAGGCTATGGCAAGATGAGGCGAAGGGATGAAAGTAAACTTAGGGTTTGTAATCACATCCCGACAATATTAAAGCTGTAAGAGCAAACTATACCATCCTATAAAAGCGAAAGTAGGTGATACATCTGGTTTTGATTTTTAATTCATCTTTCACAGGTATAGCTTAAGTTATTTCTAGAACTTGATTATAAGCTTACATCATATTAATTTCTTAGCTTAAATATTAGATAATAAAAAGCGGCTGCACTTATTTAAATGCAGCCGCTTTTTTTAGTAATTGCCTTTCCAACTATATGTTGATGAACTTCGGATTGATCAGGTTCTCCATAGAGAATATCTCATCCCACTTAGCTTGAGTGATCAGTTTACGCTCCAGTACTGTGATCTCATGAATAGATTTGCCGGTAGCTAATGCTTCCTTGGCAATTGAGGCAGACTCTTCATATCCCAGTATTGGGTTGAGCGATGTAACGATACCGATGCTGTTCATAACCATATTACGGCAGATCTCTTCGTTAGCCGTAATGCCATCAATGCACTTACTTTGTAAGGTATAGCATGCATTCTCCAGGAAAGTCAGGGAATTAAATAAACTGTACGCAATAACTGGTTCCATTACATTGAGCTGTAATTGACCAGCCTCTGCAGCCATCGTCACCGTCATGTCTGCCCCTATGACGTAATAGGCCGTTTGATTGACCACTTCCGGTATTACAGGATTTACTTTACCTGGCATGATGGAAGATCCCGGTTGCATGCGCGGAAGATTAATCTCATTTAAACCTGCCCGTGGACCTGATGATAACAAGCGCAAGTCATTGCATATCTTAGATACCTTGATGGCACAGCGCTTCATAACGCCAGATACCTGCACATAGGCTCCAGTATCACAAGTGGCTTCGATCAGGTCCTCAGCAAGTACTACAGGCACACCCGAAATCTCCTGCAGTATATCCGTTACCATTTGCGGATAGCCCTGTGGTGCGTTGATAGAAGTACCGATTGCCGTAGCACCCATGTTTATTTCACAGATCAGCATCTTTACTTCATGAAGGCGCTGGATGTCTTCCCGAATCGTGGTAGAGAAACCGTGGAATTCGGCCCCCAAAGTCATCGGCACAGCATCCTGCAGTTGGGTGCGCCCCATTTTCAGTACTTCTTTAAACTCCTCAGCTTTTCGTCCAAATGATTGTTGTAAAGCCTCGAGGCTCTCGATAAAGGCCTGTATCTTCCAATAAAGGGCAAGTCTGAAAGCAGTAGGATATGCATCGTTGGTAGACTGCGAGCAATTCACATGGTTATTAGGATGGAGATAGTTATACGTGCCCTTTGCACGCCCCATGTGCTCCAAACCAATGTTGGCGATCACTTCATTCACATTCATGTTCACGGAAGTACCAGCACCCCCTTGAATCATGTCAGTGACAAACTGATCGAGGTACTCACCCGCAATCAGTTTGTCACTGGCATAAACAATAGCGTCGGTTACCTCTTTGCTCAACACGCCACACTTATGGTTGGCCAGAGCGGCTGCTTTTTTTACATAAGCAAAGGCCTTTATAAATAGCGGCTCTTTTGAGATGGGTGTTCCTGTTATATGAAAGTTCTCAAGTGCGCGTGTTGTTTGAATTCCATAGTAGACCTCATGCGGGATTTCTTTTTCTCCCAGGAAGTCGTGTTCTATCCTTACTTTGTCCATGCTATATGATGTGTTCTTTAAAGCGAATTTATTTACTCCCTGTCTGCTGAGGCGCAGTAGAAACATGTATTTCTATACCTAAATCCTGTGCCACCCCCAGGACGATGTCGCTTGCATATTTCTTCGTGCAACGTAATTTTCCATTCTGGCTATAGTCCGTAATCAGGCTTTGGTTAATGATCAGTTTGGAAGCGTACTCCCCATACCTGGCAATAATTTCTTTTTGCACCGCGGTCATTAATTCTTTGCGACGTTCTGTTTCAGGAGTACGCAGCGGCCTTTGGAAGCGATGCTCAGGATAATCATGGCTGATATGGTTGGCCTTGGCTGCGTCCTTAGCATCCTGCAGTGCGTCCTGTAACATGCGCTCGTTCTTTGGTTTCTTCAGGTTGCCGTGTATACCTCTTGTATGGTTAAGCCATTCGTGTAGGTCGGCGTTCGGGTTGTTGGCTAATTCGACAAGTGCATCATTCGGGATAACGAAATGGGCTGGTTTGTTAAACTGTCGGGCCATATTCTCCCGAAAGGCATAGAGGCCCTTTAAGAGATACTGTTGGTAATAGTTAAGGCGGTATGAGTGTTTCAGACGCAAGTGTGGATTTTCTGATTCAGTATACTTAAGCTGCTCTAAGAGATGGTTCTCTTCCTCAAACCAGTGCATGCGATCCAGTTTCTCAATTTCCTGAAGCAGCTTGGCCTTTATTTTATGCAGGTATATCACATCAATAGCCGCATAGCGAAGCTGGTCTTCGGTAAGAGGTCGTTTATTCCAGTTACTGGACTGCTGTGACTTATCAATCTCTTTGTCAAACTCCTCTTTAAGCACGGTAGCCAATGAAGACCGTTCATAGTTCAGGATCTTGGCGGCAACATCGGTGTCAACTATACCTTTAACAGAGCATCCCATCTTGTCAAGCAACAGAATGTCGTTATTAGAGTGATGGATGATCTTGGTAATTGTCGGGTCCTCCATCAGTTGGAAAAAGGGAGTCAGATCATCAATGTAAAAAGGGTCTATTATAAAGCAGTTTCCTTTGCCATCAGCGATCTGGATCAGGCAAAGGTTAAAGCCATAAGTAAAGCGGTTTTGATCAAACTCAAGGTCAACGGCTAGTTCGCCACACTGCTCTAATTGCTGTATAGCCTGGTGCAGGTCTGCATCAGAGGCTACCAGCTCAATTGCCACACCGTCTTCTTCTAAAGATAATTTTTCCATTGGCTAAATTTAAACAAGTATTAAGCCATATCCATACGTCTAATGCTATTTTTCTTCAGTTAGCGAGGTATAAAAAAGCCCCCTTTCAGCTTGCTGAAAGGGGGCTTTCCATTTCGTAAATTTATGTAGATTATTGAATAGGTCTTTCTTCTGGAATTTCGTCTGCTACGCCGTCATTAACGGTAGTATCCATTACCGTAGTAGTATCGGCTTCCATGTCCATGTCTGCATCGATATCCATGTCAGAGGTTTCTACCTCATCAATACGGTCAGTTTCAGTAGCTGTGTTGTTCTCAGAACCACAAGCTGTGAAAGCAAAGAAAGCGAATGCAGCAAATGCAAATTTTATTGTCTTTTTCATGATTTTCAAATTTTGTTAAACAAGTAAATTTGTACTTATTTATTCGGTTTATACGGAAAGGTAACCCGGAAGATTATTTTTTTTTATAGTAATCCCTGTGAATGTGATGTATCTGGTTGTAAAGCAACATTTTAAAAGGGTGAGTGGAGGTTGTTTGAAGAAGCATAGCTTCAGGCCTATTATAGTGGGGTTTTTATAAAATAAGATTTTATTTATGTAAAGGCATGGGTGAACTGATGGAGGAAAGAGTACTAAGCCCTTATTATAAGCCATTAAAAAAGGAGCCCTGCTGAATTTACAGCAGGGCTCCTTAAGGCCAGTAGAATTCAGTTATTGCACTTCAGCTAAGGACTTCTCCCGTTTTGCTCTGAACTCAGACTTTTCGCGCCATGCTGGATAGGAGGTACCGTTCGCCACACGATAGCCTACCCGGAAGTAAAGCTGCAGATCTTCTACAGCACCATCCAGGTTCCAGTCGTCATACACCTCGTCGCCCACCTTATGATAGTGCTCAGCTGTATATTGCTCTTGTTTTTTGGTTATGAAGTCAGCTGGCTGGTCGCGGGCGACTATGCCTGATTTGGCGTATAGCGCGGGCACACCTTGCTTGGCAAATTCAAAGTGATCAGAGCGATAGAAAGAGCCTTTCTCAGGGGAAGCCTCTGGCACGATACGACGGTTTTGCGTACGGGCCTCCTCAGCCAGTATATCTTCCAGGTCTGAGTTGCCATACCCAATCACGACTACATCCTCTGTAGGGTGATAAGGATTAAGTACATCCATGTTAATATTGGCCAGTGTTTTGTTTAGTGGGTAGAGCGGATTGGACGCATAGTATTTAGATCCCAGCAAACCTTTCTCTTCAGCAGTCACAGCCAGAAACAGGATCGAGCGCTTAGGCTTCTCAGGTAATTGGGTGAAAGCCTTTGCCAGTTCAATCAGGCCTGCTGTGCCGCTGGCATTGTCCATAGCGCCATTATAGATCTGATCACCCTGCAGTTTTTCATCCTTGCCAAGGTGGTCCCAATGCGCTGTGTAAATCACGTACTCATCTTTAAGTTTTGGATCAGCTCCTTCCAGTTTGGCAATCACATTGCGCGACTCTATTTCCCGCAGCTGGTTCTTAATCGTGAAGTTCGCTTTGGCATTTAGTGGTACAGGTTTAAAGCCCTTTTGAGCGGCAGCGTTCTTTAATTTCTCAAAGCTATTGCCTGATGCTGCAAAGAGTTCACGGGCCTTATCTTCCGTTATCCATGACTCGACAGCTACACGGTCCATGTTCTTGCCTGCGTTGCTGATATCGAAGTTTTCGCGACTCCAGCTTCCTGATACCACTTCGTAGGGGTAGCCTGCAGGACCGGTCTCGTGGATGATAATGGCAGCGGCAGCGCCCTTCTCAGCAGCTATCTCGTACTTATAGGTCCAGCGACCGTAGTAGGTCATGCCCTTGCCGCCAAACATGGTGCTGTCCAACTGCTCCGGATTATTCGGGCTAGGTATAGGCGGGTCGTTGATGAGCATGACAATGGTCTTGCCTTTTACATCCACACCTTTATAGTCATCCCAGCCATACTCGGGTGCCACTATACCGTAGCCCACGAATACCAGGTCGGAGTTCTTCACATTCACATCCTGAACAAAGCGGCGTGATACAGCTACGTAATCATCCGGGAAGGAAAGGTTGATGGTTTTGCCACCTGCTGTAAAGTTTGCCTGGGGTTGTGCGGTGAAGCCAAACATGGGGACGTTTTGAGCAAAGCTGCCGTCCGGATTGCCGGGCTGCAAGCCAAGTTTCTTAAACTCACGGGTAAGGTAGTTTACGGTAGAGTCTTCGCCGGGAGTGCCGGGACTGCGGCCCTCAAACTCATCAGAAGCGAGCACGCGGATGTGCTGCAGGAGGTCATTTGCGTTTATACTCTGCTGGGCAGCAAGCAAACCGGTCGTATCACCGGCAACAGCAGTGCGCTCGCCATCGCTGTCTGCTACTTCCCTGGCATTTTCGTTGCAGCCAAAAGTTACCAGGCTGAGCAAAGCCAGGCCGATCATATCTTTTTTCATAGGGTTATGTAGGTATATTAAAGTACTGAAGATAATACTTTTATTCATACCGTTGGTTGCAACTGGCCGGATTTCGATCAGGCGGCTATTTCCCAGCTGGCAGGAACACCGCGGTGCAGTGCCTTGATCAGGCTGAGGCAGGATGCGAGGTCCTGATACAGTTGACACTCCCACACCACCACCCGTTGCCAGCCGGCTTCCCGGTACAGTGTTTTGTTGCGTTCATCTCGCTGCTGATTATTGATAAACTTTTCTTCCCAAAACCGTAGGTTTGACTTTGGAAATGTAGGTTGGCAGTGAGGGCAGCGATGCCAGAAGCAGCCGTGTACAAAAACTGCTAACCGACGGGATGGGTAGCAGATGTCAGGCTTTCCTGGGGCTTTGCGCCAATGGACCCGGTAACCGCGCAGGCCGTTCTGCCAAAGGGCACGACGCAGCAGAAGCTCTGGTTTCGTATCACGGCTTTTGTTTCCGCGCATGTATTTGCTCACTTTCTCACGGGCAGTGAGGGGAACAGGTTTCTGGCTATACTTTTTGACTTTTTTTCTGGTGGCCAATTTTGAAAGGCTGTTATGATAGTTTTTAACAAACAGCCCATGTTGAAAGTGCCGGATAAAACCAGGATTCATTGAAAACAAAAAGTAGCATACATAGGACACATAAATTTGAATGGTCAGATGATAAGTCTCTTTATTATTCAACACTATATATAAATAGTATATGTGATGGTATGATGTTGATTAAGAGAAGTATTTGCTTATGCGAATGTATAAAGTTTGAATTCTTGTAAATACTCTTAACTTTGCCTTTACACACAGCCGTAAACATTAGTTATGGATAAATATACCTATATCGCCAATGCGCACGGAGCCTACATTGATGAGCTTTACAAGGCTTATCAGCAGGATCCTGAATCAGTTGATTTTGGATGGCGCAAATTCTTCGAAGGCTATGAATTCTCAACTACTTACACTGAGAATGGCCACGAAACAGCGGAAGCTCCAACTGCCGCCCCTGCCAAAGCCACCGCAGCAGGTGAATCCGACAAAGAAGTAGCAGTACGCAACTTTATATACGCCTATCGAAGCCGCGGGCACTTGCGCTCTAAGACCAACCCGGTTCGTGAGCGCAAAGACCGCAAAGCGCTGCTCGACCTGAAGGACTTTGGTTTATCAGAGGCTGACCTGGATACAGTTTTTCAGGTAGGTGAGATTGTTGGTATCGGACCTGCCAAGCTGCGCGATATAGTAGCAGCAGTACAGAAAATCTATGAAGGCCCGATCGGCTACGAGTACATGTATATCCGTGATCCGGAAGTACTGTCCTGGTTACAGAACAAGATTGAGAACGAGTCCCTTAACTTCAATCCAGGTATAGAATACAAGAAGCGCATTCTTTCTAAACTGAACGAGGCAGTTGTTTTTGAGAACTTCCTGCATACCAAATTCTTAGGCCAGAAGCGTTTCTCACTGGAAGGTGGCGAAACGACTATACCTGCACTGGATGCCATCATCGACAAAGCTTCTGAGCTAGGGGCGAAAGAAGTGGTGATCGGTATGGCGCACCGTGGTCGTCTAAACGTGCTGGCCAACATCATGGGCAAAACCTATGAGCAGATTTTCTCTGAGTTTGAAGGCACGGCCACACCAGACCTGACCATGGGAGACGGTGACGTAAAATACCACATGGGCTTCTCTTCTGAAGTAGATACCCCATCTGGTAACAATGTAAACCTGAAACTGGCACCAAACCCTTCGCACCTGGAGGCGGTGAACCCAGTGGTAGAAGGCTTCGTGCGTGCCAAGATCGACTGCATGTACGACCGCGATCCGAAGCAGATCGTGCCGATCCTGATTCACGGTGACGCAGCTGTTGCCGGACAGGGCATCGTGTACGAAGTAACGCAGATGGCAAAGCTGTCAGGTTACCAGACAGGTGGTACCATCCACTTTGTGATCAACAACCAGGTTGGTTTTACGACTGATTTCGAAGATGCCCGTTCTTCTATCTACTGCACGGATGTAGCTAAAATCATTGATGCACCAGTGCTGCACGTGAACGGTGATGATCCGGAGGCAGTGGTTTTCGCTGTGCGTCTGGCTACAGAGTACCGTCAGAAGTTCGGTAACGACATTTTCATTGACATGGTGTGCTACCGTCGTCATGGTCACAACGAGGCAGACGAACCGAAGTTCACACAGCCGCACCTCTATAACCTGATCTCGAAGCACCCGAACCCACGTGAGGTATACAACAAAGAGTTAATCCGCAAAGGAGATATTAATGCAGAGCTTGCGAAGACAATGGACAAGGAGTTCCGTCAGATGCTGCAGGACCGTCTGGACATGGTAAAGCAGAAGCCGCTTCCATATAATTACCAGACACTGGAAAAAGAGTGGAAAGAACTGCGCCGTTCCAAGCCGGAAGATTTCAATCAATCGCCTGAAACAGGTATAGCAGAGGAAGTGATCCAGAAAGTGGGTACAGCACTTTCAAACGTGCCGCAGGGCTTTAAGCCGCTCAAGCAGATTGAGAAGCTGTTGAAAGAGCGTAAGGAAATGTTCTTTGAGACCCGCCAGCTGAACTGGGCAGCAGCCGAGTTGCTGGCTTATGGTTCTATCCTGGCTGAGGGCAGAGTAGTGCGCCTGAGCGGACAGGATGTGCAGCGCGGTACCTTCTCGCACCGCCATGCTGTACTGCGCGACGCCAACACAAGTGCTCCTTACTCTAACCTGAACTACATCCAGGAAGACCAGGTAAAACTGGAAATCTACAACTCCCTGCTGTCGGAGTATGGTGTGCTGGGTTTTGAGTTTGGCTATGCCATGGCTAACCCGAATGCACTCGTAATCTGGGAAGCACAGTTTGGTGACTTCGCCAACGGGGCACAGGTAATGATCGACCAGTTTATTGCCGCTACAGAGTCAAAGTGGCAGCGTATGAACGGGGTGGTAATGCTGTTGCCGCATGGCTACGAAGGTCAGGGTCCGGAGCACTCTAATGCCCGTCCTGAGCGTTTCCTGCAGTTGGCAGCTGAGAACAACATGTTTGTGACCAACATTACAACACCAGCTAACTTCTTCCACTTCCTGCGTCGTCAACTGGCCCTGCCATTCCGCAAACCAGCCATTAACATGGCGCCGAAGTCGCTGCTGCGTCACCCGAACGTGGTTTCTCCAATAGAGGAATTCACTAAAGGTGGTTTCAGAGAAGTGATCGGTGACAACTACGCTTCTGCCAAGTCGGTGAAGAAAGTGTTGCTTTGCACCGGCAAGGTGTACTTCGACCTGTTGGAAGAACAGCAGAAGAACAAGCGCAAGGATGTAGCCCTGATCCGTATGGAGCAGCTGGCGCCATTCCCTAAGGTGCAGCTGGAAGCGGAACTGAAGAAGTATAAGAACGCGAAAGTATACTGGGTACAGGAAGAGCCGGAAAACATGGGTGGCTGGATGTATATCCTGCGCATCATGCGCAATGGCATTGAAGATGTAGTGGCACGTAAGCCAAGTGCATCGCCTGCAACCGGTTACAACAAGATCCACGGCAAAGAGCAGCTGGAACTGGTTGAAAGAGCATTCGCGATCTAATTAATAATGATTAGTGACGATTGAAAAGCGGGATGTAATTAATCACTATTCATTCGTCATTAATCATTATTCACTCGTAATTCTTAATTCGTAATTCATAATTGATCAAAAAAATATGAGCTTAGAAGTTAAAGTGCCTGCTGTAGGTGAGTCGATCACCGAGGTAACCATAGCCCAGTGGCTAAAGAAAGACGGCGACCGTGTGGAGATGGATGAGGTGATTGCTGAGCTGGAATCTGACAAAGCCACCTTTGAACTGCCCGCAGAAGCCGCAGGCATTTTACGCATCGTTGCGCAGGAAGGCGATACCATTGATGTGGGCGCCACAATCTGCCGCATCGAGCAAAACGGCGAGGCCGGTAGCGCACCAGCTGCCCCTGCCGCCAAAGAAGAATCCGCTGCGCCGGCTGCACAAGAGTCTGCTCCTGCCGCTGCGCAAGGCACTGGCGAAACCGTGGAGATGCGCGTGCCAACCGTAGGCGAGTCTATCACAGAAGTAACGATCGCCAGCTGGTTGAAGAACGAGGGTGACCATGTAGAAATGGACGAGGTAATTGCCGAACTGGAGTCAGATAAGGCGACGTTTGAGCTGCCAGCTGAGRCTGCCGGTACACTGCAGATCGTAGCCCAGCAAGGCGACACTGTAGAGATTGGTGGGCTGCTTTGCCGCATCGTAGCAGGTGCTGGTGCAGGTGCATCTAAACCAGCCGCTCAGCCAAGCGCTCCGGCTGCACAACAGGCTTCGCAGCCAGCTGCCGCTGCTCCGTCTGGCGCACAGACTTACGCATCAGGTACACCATCACCGGCTGCAGGAAAGATCCTTTCTGAGAAAGGCATCAACCTGCCGATGTGCAAGGTACAGGCCGCGACGGACGCATCACGAAAGAAGACGCTATGGGTGCTCAGAAGTCAGCTTCACAGCCAACCGCTGCTGTTCCAGCTGCTAAGCAAGAAGCTTCAGCTCCGGCCACTACCGCGACCGCAACCAGCGTCGCGAGAAAATGAGCTCGCTGCGTAAGACAGTTGCCCGTCGTCTGGTGCAGGTGAAAAACGAAACGGCCATGCTGACTACCTTCAACGAGGTAGACATGAAACCGATCATGGATATTCGTGCCAAGTACAAGGATAAGTTTAAAGAGAAGCACGAGGTAGGCTTAGGTTTCATGTCCTTCTTCACGAAGGCTTGTACCGTAGCCTTGCAGGAGTGGCCGGCTGTTAACGCTATGATTGATGGCAATGACATGGTGTTCAACGATTTCTGCGACATCTCCATTGCAGTTTCGTCGCCAAAAGGTCTGGTTGTTCCGGTTATCCGCAACGCAGAGCAGCTAACGCTGGATGGTATTGAGAAAGAAGTGATCCGCCTGGCTAAGAAAGCACGAGACGGGAAACTTTCAATTGAGGAGATGACAGGCGGTACCTTCACGATCACCAACGGTGGTGTGTTCGGTTCCATGATGTCTACACCGATCATCAACGCGCCGCAGTCGGCTATCTTAGGTATGCACAACATCGTGCAGCGCCCGGTTGCTATCAACGGACAAGTAGAGATTCGCCCGATGATGTATCTGGCGCTTTCTTATGACCACCGCATCATTGACGGTCGTGAGTCAGTTAGCTTCCTGGTGCGTGTGAAGGAGCTCCTTGAAGACCCAATGAGACTGCTGTTAGGCGTTTAATGTATTGAGATAGAAGAGGAGGGGTAAGCGATTAGAGTTTGCTCCTCCTTTTTATTGTGCTTTTGCAATTCCAAGATATGGCGTGAGCTTCCTCGCTCGTGACTTTTATAGAGGGGCCCTGGCCCCCAGGTATAGCAAACGCTCAACTATTTTCTCGGGCATAGTTCGGCCAGAGGCCTCATAATAATAGACACGAGCGAAGACGCTCGCGCCATATTAAAAGAAATCAAAAACAGAAACGAGAGTATACCTCTCTTCAAAGTATAGAAAGATGAAATACGACGTTACAGTAATCGGCTCTGGCCCCGGCGGGTATGTGGCAGCTATACGCTGCGCGCAGCTGGGCCTGAAAACCGCTATTATAGAGAAGTATAACGTGCTGGGCGGTACTTGCCTGAATGTGGGCTGTATACCTTCTAAAGCACTTCTTGATTCATCGGAGCATTACCACAATGCTGCGCATACCTTTAAGGAGCACGGCATTGAGCTGAATGACCTGCAGGTAAACATCCAGCAGATGATCAAGCGGAAGGGCGAAGTAGTGAAGTCGAACAACGATGGCATCGCTTTCCTGATGAAAAAGAACAAGATCGATACTTACTATGGTCTGGGTTCTTTTGTGAACAAGAACACGATCAAGATTGCAGGTATAGACGGACAGGAGCAGCAGATCGAAACTGACAAAACGATCATCGCAACGGGTTCTAAACCAACGGCACTGCCATTCCTGCCAATTGACAAAAAGCGCATTATCACGTCTACAGAGGCTTTGTCATTGACAGAGGTGCCGAAGAAAATGATTGTGATTGGTGGCGGTGTAATTGGCCTGGAGCTAGGCTCTGTGTATGCACGCCTGGCACAAAAGTGCAGGTGATTGAATACATGGATGCCATCATCCCGACGATGGACCGTGCACTGGGCAAAGAACTGCAGCGTGTGCTGAAGAAAACACTCGGCTTCGAGTTCTTCTTCAACCACAAAGTAACCGGCGCTACCAACGAAGGCGAAACGGTGACTGTAACTGCTGAGAATCCGAAAGGTGAAACCGTGACGTTTGACGGCGACTACGTACTGGTATCGGTGGGTCGCAAGCCGTATACGGAGGGGCTTGGCCTGGAGAACGCGGGTGTGCAGATGGGTGAGCGCGGTATGATCGCCGTGAACGACCACCTGGAAACCAATGTGCCGGGTATCTATGCTATTGGTGACGTGGTGCGTGGCGCTATGCTAGCCCACAAAGCCGAAGAGGAAGGTGTGTTTGTGGCTGAAACCATTGTAGGCCAGAAGCCGCACATCAACTACAACCTGATCCCGGGTGTGGTGTATACCTGGCCAGAAGTGGCAGGCGTAGGCTATACCGAAGAGCAACTGAAAGAGCAGGGCCGTGCTTATAAGACTGGTTCGTTCCCATTCAAAGCATCTGGTCGTGCTAAAGCGTCGATGGATACCGATGGATTCGTGAAAGTGCTGGCTGACAAAGAAACAGACGAGATCTTGGGCATGCACATGATCGGTCCGCGTATCGCTGACCTGATTGCAGAAGCAGTTGTAGCGATGGAGTTCCGTGCTTCGGCTGAGGATATCTCCCGCATGAGCCATGCGCACCCAACCTATACGGAGGCCATTAAAGAGGCTTGTCTGGCAGCGACTGAAAACCGCGCTTTGCACATCTAAGTCGAATAACTTACTTATTGTAGAAACAGCATCATCCAAAAAGGGTGATGCTGTTTTGCTTTATAACTATATAGTGATGATAACTCTCAACAAAGATATTACGTTGTATTATAACATGAAAAATTGAAATAGTTATAGCTATGAACGAGCCGCAGCAATCCTTCAACAAAGCATTAAAAATCATGATGGGGCTCGGTGTTCTGCTGCCTTTCCTGGTGGCAAGCTATACTTGTCAATTGCTCTGTACCAGTCTGGTAGAAAAAGCACTTACCTTTTCTGCAGTCTTCCTATTTGTTTTCCTGATTTTCTGGATCGTCGCTCGCACTATTGTGCAGTTTCTGGATGAATAAAAAATAATAGTCAGGCAACCTTTCCCGGATATGCTTCATCTAAGGGGTATAAGCTGATGTTCAACTCAATACTTATACCTTAAAACCATGAAAAAATCATTTCTACTCCTCTTCCTGTTAGCAATTCCTTTCCTGACGTGGGCACAAACCCGAGTGAATGCTTCCGAAATCATTGATAAGATAAACCGTGGTGAAGCTGTCACATACAAAAATGCTGTGATTGTGGGTGTACTGGATCTGACGACGCTGGACAACATGCGCATTGAGAAAAAATCTGATGACAAGTATAGTACGAAGGAGTATCTGAGCACCGTGAAAGTGCCGTTGACCTTTATTGACTGTACATTTAAAGATGATGTGCTGGCTTACTACAACCCTGATAATCAGGATGTCAAGCTATTTAACAGAAAAAACGAGGTGTTCAATACGAATTTTGATAAGGCCGTGCGCTTTGAGAACTGTGTGTTTGAAGGATACAGTGCATTCAAGTACACTAAGTTTAAAGATGACGTATCGTTTGGAGGCAGTCGCTTTCGGCACGAGGCAAACTTCAAGTACAGCAAGTTTTCGAAATCAGCTGACTACAGCAATGTGAAGTTTGAAGAAGAAGCCAACTTTAAATACACCAACTTCCCGCAGACTGCCAGCTTTGATCGTGCTTCTTTCAGGAGAGAAGCAAACTTCAAGTATACGAAGTTCAGTCAGGATGCCAGCTTCAGACAAGCAAACTTCAGAGGCCTGGCTAATTTCAAGTACACCAAGGTAGGCAATAACCTGGACTTTCAGAGAACCGAGTTTAATGGTGATGAAGACTTTAAGTACACACAAGTCAACAACCGAAAAGTATCGAGAGCTGATCTGGTGAACAATTAGAAGTTTTCTACACCTACTTCTAACAGGCCTTGAGCAACAGCAACAGGTTGTGCAGCAAGCTTTGAGGTAGGTATAGCGGCACTGGAGGCAAGTTGAGCCATTGCTGGCGCACCCGATTGATCATTTGAAGGTTTGGTGGCTGCTGGTTGCGTAGTGCCGCCATTTTGGCTGCGATGGCGGTTTTGAGTGTATTGGCCTTAACCCGGATCGTGTGCTGGCTATACCTTGCCGGATGCAGGTGCACATGCCTTCCTTCTACAATTCCCCATCGCAATACCCAACTACTTTCGTCGGACAAGGTAATGACTCTATAGTCAGCCTTATTACTTGATAAGTAAGTCTGGAAGGCTTCTGGCTCCAGAATCTGGTGCTTTTGCAGGTATAGGATAGTCTCGTAAGCAATTTGTTGAGTTAATAACTCACCCAGGTATAGGTCGAGCTGCGAACTGCCTATCGTTTTGAGCTGAGCGACAAGTGCTGCCTCCTCCGCAGTAGCCTGCTCCTTTATAAACTCCCGGATATAACCCAGATGATGCTTGAGCGGATGAAAGAGGATAGGCGCAGGTATATCCGTGTGTTGCATAGCTGTTTTACGCAAAGAGAACTTGGTTGGCAAAATATTTACCATGCTTCAGGCAACCTACCAACTGTCTTTTTCATCTTTATGATGAGCACGGCAAAATAGTCGTGTATTGAGTTTCGTTTTAACTTAAATAAGAGCAAGGAGGCTAAAGCTTGCCTGCTGAACTGTAATTGGTTGATAGATAAACCATAGCTGTCAATCGATATAATGTCGCTGTAGGTATAAGTTTTGGGAAACTTAACGCTATATAGAGCACTTTGCAAAGCAATTACTTGTAATTTATTTGCCACCATTTTCGTCTGCCGCCTATGATACAGTTGGAAAATATACACAAATACTATGCGGTGGGGCACAACAAACTGCATGTGCTCAAGGGCATCGATATGCACATAGAAGAGGGTGAACTGGTCTCGATCATGGGTTCTTCCGGCTCCGGCAAATCCACTATGCTCAACATACTGGGCATCCTCGATGATTACGACAGCGGCAGCTATACCTTGGCGGGCACACCCATCCGGAATCTGTCGGCTGCAAAGGCGGCTTACTACCGCAATAAGTTTCTGGGTTTCGTGTTTCAGTCCTTCAATTTGCTTTCTTTCAAAAACGCCATGGAGAACGTGGCCTTGCCGCTTTACTACCAGAACGTGGGCCGCAAACAGCGGAACAAACTGGCGCTAGAGTACCTCGATATGGTGGGCCTGAAAGACTGGGCGGAGCATTCCCCCAACGAGATGTCAGGCGGACAGAAGCAGCGCGTCGCCATCGCCAGAGCGCTTATTTCGCAACCCAAATTGATTCTGGCCGACGAACCGACCGGCGCCCTCGACACCCAGACCTCTTACGACGTGATGGATATCTTCAAGGATGTGAACAGCAAAGGTATGACCGTGGTGATCGTGACGCACGAGAACGACATTGCAGCCCAGACACACCGCGTCATCCGTCTCAAAGACGGCCTGATCGTGCACAACGACCACAGCGCCGAAGAGGCGATACTGGCAGCGGAGGCAGTAGCTGCTAAAAGCTAAGCCTGACCACCAGCAATCAAAAATTAACAACCAGCAATCCAGAATATGTTTGACCTAGACAAATGGCAGGAGATACTCGGGACGATGCAGAAAAACAAGCTGCGCACGTTCCTGACCGCCTTTGGCGTGTTCTGGGGCATCTTTATGCTGGTACTGTTGCTGGGTGCTGGCAAGGGCCTGGAAAATGGGGTATACAACCGCTTCGGAGCCGGAGCCAAGAACAGCATTTACTTATGGACTGGCAAGACCGCCTTGGCGCACAAAGGCATGTCACCGGGACGCGAGATAAAACTGACTAATCAGGATATAGCGTCGGTGCACCGCGATGTGGATAACGTGCAGATACTCTCGCCCCGCAACCGGGTGTTAGGCGAGTTCACCATCAATTACAAAACTAAGAATGGTTCTTACCAGGTGTTTGGTGCTGAGCCGGGCTTTCTGAAAATAAACGGTGAGATACCATTCAGAGGTCGTTTGCTCAACGAGATTGACGAGCGCGAGAAGCGCAAAGTCGTCGTGATCGGTGACCAGGTGAGCAAGGTGCTGTTTGGGGAGGGAGATCCGGTGGGCGAGTATGTCAACATCAAAGGGATACACTTTAAAGTGGTCGGCACTTTTAAGATGCGCGGTAATAATAGTAGCCGCCGTGAAGAGCGGGCCTACATCCCTTTCTCGACCTTACAAGCAGCTTTTAATCAGCCTAACCAGGTACAGATGATGGCGCTGGTAGCTGAGCCCGGGGTGAGTGCCAAAGACATGGAGGGCCGTCTGCGCAACTTGCTGGCCGAGCGTCATAAGTTCTCCAGTGAAGACAAGATGGCCATTGGCGTTGAGAACACAGAGGCGGAGTTTCTGAAAGTGATGGGCCTCTTTAATGGCATCAAGATATTTGTGTGGATAGTGGGTATAGGCACCCTTATCGCCGGCATTGTGGGTGTGAGCAACATCATGCTGATCATTGTGAAGGAGCGCACCCGCGAGATTGGGGTACGCAAGGCCCTGGGAGCAACTCCCTTCTCCATCGTAAGCCTAATCCTGCAGGAGTCTGTGGTAATCACAGCCTTTTCGGGTTATCTGGGTTTGCTGGCAGGGACAGGCGTGCTCGCAGGTCTGGAATACCTGATGGAATCATCGGGTGCAGAAGCGCCTTTCTTCGCCAATCCAGAAGTAGACCCCGGCGTGGCGTTGGCAGCTACCTTTATCCTGGTGATTTCCGGAGCCCTGGCCGGCCTGATGCCTGCCTTGAAAGCCGCTAGGATTAAACCGATAGAGGCGCTGAGGGCGGATTAGATTATTGAGTGAGTTAGTGAATGAGTGGTTGAGTGATTTTTTGTTTTTGATTTTATAAGTGGTTTAAAAGAAATAAAGCAACTGATTCGACCAGTCATTCATTTTAAATGAATTGTGAACCCGATAGTTTATTATGACTAATACGCAAACAGCATTTACTCAATCAAAACCTAAAAGCATAGAACAGACAATCAGATAAACGACTATCAACTAAAAGATTTTAATAACTCAATCAATAAAATAAAAACCACTCAACCACTCAACCACTAACTAAAAAACACTCACTCATCAACTAAATCACTAACTCCACCTATGATCGACATCGATAAATGGACCGAGATTTATAACACCGTAAAGAAGCACAAGCTGCGTACGGCGCTGACGGCTTTTGGCGTGTTCTGGGGCATTTTCATGTTGGTGCTGTTGCTGGGTGCGGGCAAGGGGCTGGAGAAAGGGATTACCTCTGAGTTTAATGTGGCCAAGAATGCCGTCTTCGTGTGGACGCAGCGTACCAGTGTGCCTTACATGGGCCTGAAAGCAGGCCGCTTTATACAGATGACCAACGATGATATAGAGGCCATTCGGACATTTGTGCCGGAGGTGGATGTGATTGCGCCGAGTAACCAGGTGCGCGGCAGCTTCTCGGTGGTATACGGCACCAAGAGCTCTTCCTTTACCGTGAATGGCGAAACGCCGGAAGTGCTGCAGGTGAAGCCGACAAATGTCATGAGTGGCCGCTTCATTAACCAGAAAGATGTAACGGAGCGACGCAAAGTGGCGGTGGTGGGGCCACGTACCCTGGAGCTTTTGTTCGGGGAGGGGGAAGACCCGATCGGCAAGTACATCAGTATCAAAGGCATTTATTTTCAGGTGGTGGCACTTTTAAGCCGCTTGGCAAAGACGAAGATGTGGTGCAGGACGCGCAGACCATTTTTATACCGAATACAACTCTGCAACAAGCCTTTAACCAGCCTAACCAGGTGAACTTCTTTGCCATGACGCCGAAGCCAGGCATACCTGCTGCGGTGGTGGAGGAGAAAGTGAAAGCTCTGCTGATGAAAAGACACAAGGTGGCGCCAACTGATCTGAAAGCTTTCGGCTCAGCCAACGTGGAGAAAGAGTTTCAGGATGTGCAGGGGCTCTTTGCAGGTATAGCAGGCTTCAGCTGGCTGGTGAGCATCGGTACCATCATCGCCGGTATCATCGGGGTGGGCAACATCATGCTGATCGTGGTGAAGGAGCGGACTAAGGAAATAGGTATACGCAAGGCCCTGGGAGCCACGCCGCTGTCTATCGTGAGCCTGATCATACAGGAGTCTATTGTGATCACGGGCTTTGCCGGCTACATCGGTTTGCTGGCCGGTACCGGGCTCATCGCGACCATCGAAGGATTTATGGTGGACAACAACGTGCAGGCGGGCTTCTTTGGACCACCGGAGGTAAACCCGACTGTAGCCGTGACGGCGACTATAGTACTGGTAGTGGCTGGTGCGCTGGCCGGACTTATACCTGCCACTAAGGCCGCCCGCGTGAATCCGGTTGTGGCGCTGCAAGAAGAGTAATTTTAGCATCGAATTAACAAGAACATAATTGAGTATACCCCTATGAAAAAGGTTTTTATCGGACTGTTCGTGATTGTCATGCTGGCCTTGTCTGTTTGGCTGGGCCGGTACTTCTACAACAAGGCCAACACCGACCCGATCGTGTATAAAACGGAAGAGCCATTTGAGGCCGACATCGTGAAAAAGACGGTGGCCACCGGCTCAATTGTGCCACGCAAAGAGGTGGAGGTGAAGTCGCAGGTGTCGGGTATTGTGGAAGAGCTGTACGTAGAAGCCGGGCAGATCGTGAAGCAAGGGCAGCTGCTGGCCAAGATCAAGATCGTGCCGAACATCGTGAACGTGAACAACGCCCAGAATACACTGGAAACTGCCCGTATCAATTTTGAAGAAGCCAAGCGCGAACTGGCGCGTTATCAGGAGCTTTATGATCAAAAGGCCATTGCAGAGCAGGAGTTTCGCAAGTACAAAGCCGACTACGACCTGAAGCGTGAAGCTTTGCAATCGGCGGAGAGCAACCTACAGTTGGTACGCGAAGGGGCTTCCAAGCGTAGCGGACAGGCTTCCAACCTGGTATACTCTACCATCGATGGCATGCTGCTGGACGTGCCGGTGAAAGTGGGTACTTCCATCATCGAGCGCAACAACTTCAACGAGGGC
The DNA here is from genome assembly GCF_000277005.1 of Pontibacter sp. BAB1700. Classification (NCBI taxonomy): domain Bacteria; kingdom Pseudomonadati; phylum Bacteroidota; class Cytophagia; order Cytophagales; family Hymenobacteraceae; genus Pontibacter; species Pontibacter sp. BAB1700. Next base: position 18,717 of record NZ_AKIS01000067.1, read on the forward strand.
ACAACCATCGCCTCGGTGGCCGACATGCGTAGCCTGATCTTTGAAGGTAAAATAGACGAATCCGAAGTAGGCAAGCTGAAAGAGGGTATGGACCTGCTGCTGACCATCGGCGCCATCGAAGGCCGCGTGTTCAACGCCGAGCTCGAGTACATCGCCCCGAAAGGCGTGCTGGAAGAAGGCTCCATCAAATTCCCTATCCGCGCCAAGGTGCTGCTCGACGAGAAAGACTTCATCCGGGCAGGGTACAGCGCCAACGCCGACATCGTGCTCGACAAGCGCGAGAATGTAATGGCAGTGAAGGAAAGCCTGCTCAAGTTCGAGAAAGACAAGTCGTATGTGGAAGTGGAAACTGCTCCGCAGGTATTTGAGAAGCGGGAAGTGAAAACTGGTTTGTCAGACGGCATCAACATCGAAGTGGTGTCCGGCCTGAAGACTACGGAGAAGGTAAAAGTGCCGGATGCGAACGCTACGCAAAATATTTAATTGTTTGTTTAAGGTGAGTAAAAAAGCGGGTTATACCCGCTTTTTTTATGCGCTCTAATTAAATAGCCACTGCAAGATGAAATGTGAAGGTAAAAAGATGCACAGCGGGAAGAACAGCATGGCCAGCGCAAAGTACAGGCCGCCAGGTATAGCTCGCTGTGGTTCATTGCCCGGTCCGAACACCCAGTTCACGTTCTCTTTGGGGTCGGTGAGCAAATAGCTGAGAGGCAGCACGATCCAGGCCAGTGCTGTCTGGTACCAAATGGCGCGTGTATCATAACCCCACTCGATCAGCAGCCAGATCACGATGGCCGGCAGAAACACATGAAATAGCGAAAGGCCTCTCAAAAAGAGGCTCTTGTCTGGGTGAAACATGTAATCACTCAGGCCTAGTAGATCCCTGCCTGTGAGCAGACGACCAAAATAATCCACATTCCAGACCAGCTCCAGCCCCAAAACGCCCACGGCCATCATACTCAGCAGAAGATGGTTCTCCGTCCAGAGTACGATACCCACCGAGAACAGCGCCACATCCGAGAACCAAAGAAAGTTGCCTGGGCCATAGTGCTTCCAATAAACTGGTACCAATACCAGTAGAAACAGGGTATAGCGATCGGTAACCAGAGTGGAATGGTTTGGGAGATCATGGCGTATGACTCGGTTTCACATGTATACCTGAAAAGTCCGGAAAGGATCAGGTATAGCACAATCAACCAGCAGGCTTATTCAGATTCATTCGATGGGCTTCTCTTACCCCACTAAATATCACGCAACAGTTAACAATTGGCGACAAGACAAGTAAAATAATATAAGGATTTGATTTATAACGATTTGATTTTATAATTTATGGAATACCAAGGTGTAAATATCAGGAGGGTAATGTTCTATTGTTTGATGCTGCTGAGCGGTTTTATCTATGCCTGTGACGACGAAGATGATGTAGATGATATGCTCGAGAGTGAAATAGAATTCACAAACGTAGAGCTATCCGGTGAAAATGAAGTGCCGGCAGTTGCTACAAGCGGATCTGGTTCACTTACGGCTACCTACGATCGGAGCACCCGGATCCTGACATACAATTTCAGCTGGACACTCGGTGATGCCGGCGACAATACAGTGGGCATTCATTTCCACGGCCCTGCCCTTGCCACTGAGAATGCTCCTGTTGTAATACCGATTGAAAATCACACGAGCAGCTATACTGGCTCAGTAACAGGTGCCACCAGGGAGCTCACCCAAACAGAGGAAGAGCAGTTGCTTGACGGCAGGTGGTACCTGAACATCCACAGTAGCACCTATCCGGATGGAGAACTGCGAGGACAGCTACTACGCGGTGAAAACTAGCAGGCAGTATTGCCGGTGAGGTTTATGGTTAGCCTGTTTGACAATAAGGCAGGTATAGGTGTACCTTTGTGGCAAATTAGAATACCCTATGCACTTGGCTACTACTGAAGCTACCGTTAAGATACTGGATTTTGAACCCCAATACGCTGCTGCGTTCCGGGCCCTGAATGAAGAGTGGATCACCCGCTATTTTGTGATGGAGGATGCCGACCACAAGTCTCTTGGCAATCCGCAAAGCTATATCATAGACAAGGGAGGCTTCATTTTGATGGCGAGCTACCAGGGCGAGATCGTAGGTACCTGTGCGCTTATAAATGATGGCAATGGTGTGTACGAGCTAGCTAAAATGGCGGTGACACCCAGGGCACAGGGGCTGAAGATCGGGAAACTCTTGGGTGAGGCGGCTATCCGTAAGGCCCGAGAAGTTAGAGCCCGTATGGTATACCTGGTGTCAAACAGAAGACTTGAAACAGCGCTAAACCTGTACCGTCGGCTGGGGTTTGTGGAAGTGCCAATGCCACCCAGCATCTACGAGCGAGCGGACATCAAAATGGAATTACCTCTTTAAAAATCTGTGGAAGTAGGTATACGCTTCCGGCAGGTATAGCCGATTTATATCAGGCTGGTTTGGCGGTTCGAGTCCTGGCGTGCAACACCCACTGTCATCCAGCAGCCTTTGTACATGCCTTTTCGCTGCTTTGCCAATATGAACAGGTAGGGAACTTGCTCTCCGCTTGCACCCTTGATAACGACAAGCTGGTAGGCAGTGTCATCAGTTATCACCATTTTACCGGTTTTGTATGAAACAAAGTTTAGCATGGGGCTGTAGGCAGGGTCGCGCACCATCATCCGGAAATGATTGAGAGCCTACTCACCG
>NZ_AKIS01000068.1:0-44048 GCF_000277005.1 Pontibacter sp. BAB1700
ATTGCACGTTCGCTCCCAGACTCGGGTAAATGACATTGATCCAGTGTGGCTGCGCAATCATCGAAGAATCAGGGCGTATCTTGGCGTGCTTCGAATACTCGAAGGTATACGGATGCTCGTCCTGCAGCTGCTGGTAAGCAGCTTCTGGCAAGTCAATGCGGTTGTATCCTTTGGGTTTTGGGGTGTACTCGGCGTTACAGCCAATGATGGACAGGGCCATACCTGCCCATAGGGCCATTTGCAGTTTAGCTGACTTTATGATAGTGCTCTTTTTTGCTTGCGACATTAATCTTGATTCGTTTTACACGCTTATTGTCCGCCGACTCAACCGTAAAGTAATAGCGACCATACGACACTTCTTCGCCTACGTAAGGTATACGACCAAAAAGTGCCAGCATCAGGCCTGCCACTGTTTCGTGCTCGCTCTTTACTTCGTTAAAGGCATCGAACGGAACTTCCGTGATCTTACAAAAGTCATGCAGCGATGTTTTACCGTCAAATATAAAGGTATTTTCGTCGAGTTGTGAGTAAATGATCTCGTCCTCGTCATCAAACTCGTCATTGATCTCACCTACAATCTCTTCGATTACATCTTCCATCGTAAGCAGTCCTACTGTAGTGCCATACTCGTTCACCACGATGGCCATGTGCACGTGCTTTTCCCTAAAGTCCTGCAGTAGGTTGGATATGTGCTTGGTTTCCGGTACGTAAAAGGGCGCTCTGATCAGGTTCTGCCATTTAAAGTCAGTTCCTTTGTCAAGGTGTGGCAGCAGGTCTTTTACATAGAGTATGCCGTCGATGCTGTCGGTGCTTTCAGTATAAACCGGCACGCGCGAATAACCCCACTTGATGATCTGCGGAAGCAGTTCAGGTAGAGTAGCACTCTGCGGGAAAGCCACGATATCCATACGAGGACGCATTATCTGCTTCACCGTAATCGATCCGAAGTTTACAATGCCGCGCAAGATCTTACGCTCTTCAGGCGACGTCTCTTCGTTGGTAAGGGCCACATCCAGACTATGGTGTAATTCTTCCAGTGTTTGGCTATAAGCACGCACACGGTAGCGCTTGTCTATGAAATTGCTGATACCGGTCAGCAACCAGGCAAGCGGTCGTAGCACAGGCCGCAAAGCATCCAGTATCGGAGCCATACGCTGCGCAATAGCAGTGCCGTGCTTGCGGGCATATACCTTAGGAAGTACCTCCCCAAAGAAAACGATCAGGAACGTAACTACCAGCACACTGGCCAGCATCGTAGAAGTCGCCAGCGAAGTAGAGCCGACAAATTGCCACGCAATGTAGGCGCAGAGCGTGATGATACTAACATTGATCGCATTGTTAATGATCAGGAGCGAGGCCAGTAGTTGGCGTGGGCTCTGCAGGAGGTGGTGTACCAGTTGGAGCTTTTTTTCTTTGCTTGTTCTGGCTTTTTCAATCTCCTGAGGGGTGAGAGAGAAAAAAGCTGCCTCCGCCCCCGAAGTGAGGGCAGAGAGCAGCAATAAGATAAAACAAACCGAGATGGCTGCGATATATTCAATTCTAAGTAAAGCTGTTGCGCTTTGTAAAAGTTGCAGTAAGCTATAACTTAGGGGGTCTCCGGAATCTAAACTGTCCAAAATCAGATAGTTAGGTTAAACATAGGTTAGAACGGCAGGTCATCTGGCTCGTCGTTCTGGAAGGCAGACGCATTGCCCTTGCCTGATGCGGTAGCACTGCCCTGACCTGAGGTTTGTCCCGATGACTGTGATGAAGAGCCGCCCTGGAATCCGCCAGAGTTGCCATTGCCACCTGTCTGTGCTTCAGTACGGGACGTTAGCATGGTCATGCTATCGGCGACAATCTCGGTTCTGTACCGCTGCACACCGTCTTTGTCCTGGTAGTTGTCTGTGCGAAGCTTGCCCTCAATGTAAACTGAGTGCCCTTTGCGCACATACTTTTCGGCTACCTCGGCCAAACCGCGCCAAAGCACGATGTTGTGCCACTCGGTGCGCTCCTGGCGCTCGCCGTTTTTGTCTTTGAATGTTTCGGAAGTAGCGATCGGGAAACGCGCTACAGCTACGCCGCCTTCAAGGTGGCGAACTTCTGGGTCCTTACCAAGATTTCCGATAAGGATTACTTTGTTAACACTTGCCATGTCTTTTTTTTGTTAAATATTAAATTGATTAGGGCTACTCCGACAACCAAGCCGGAGGCAATTATGGCTACTGAACCTTTAGAATGCATTTTCACGCATAAAAGTTTCAGTTTATAAATTTAGTAAAATCTTCTCATCTTTCAAATAGCTGTCGATAAGAATTGGCTTCGGCAAAGCCTCTATTTTTTCAGATGAATAAGGTGCCAGTCGCGCCTCCTGCAAAACCTCTTTACTTAAACGAAAATCGAGCTGAATGAGATAAAACCGGGCTGTTATTTTCTGGTGACTAAGCACATGCTTATAGTCTTTGCGCGGTGGCAAAAGATGTGATTCCTGCACTGCTACACCTGCATCGTTCAGTTCTTTCAGCAGCCTGGCGGTGTCCAGGATTTTCGTGTCGCTTTCGTGCAGGTAAAAATCATACAATCCTTCCCAAATATCGCCACTCAGGCGCTTGCGCATGTAATACTGTCCTTCGTGCATAAAAACCATGTAGTGGAAAAAGCGTGGGCGGGCGGCCTTTGCCTTTGACTTGACAGGAAGCTCCTGCACCAGGCCATGTGTGAAAGCGAAGCAGGACTGCTGCAGCGGGCAGAACAGGCAATCGGGCATGACGGGGGTGCACTGGATAGCCCCGAACTCCATGATAGCTTGATTGAAGGTGTCAGGCGCATCAGCAGGTATAAGTTCGTTGGCCAGTTGCTGAAACACCTTTCGTGAAGCAGGTGCCGCAATATCGTCTGATAATCCAAACACCCGGGCCAGCACCCTGAAAACGTTGCCATCGAGCACAGCAACCTTCTCCTGAAAGGCAAAAGAGGCGATAGCGGCAGCTGTGTAGCTTCCCACGCCCTTCAGTTTCAGGAGCTCTTCATACTTGTTTGGGAACACGCCGCCATATTCCTGCACGATCTGCTTAGCTGTGTGGTGCATATTACGGGCCCTGGAGTAGTAGCCAAGTCCCTGCCAGAGGCGTAGCACTTCATCCTGAGGGGCCGCCGCCAGGTGCTGCACGGTTGGGTAGGCTTCGGCAAAGCGTTGGAAGTATGGCAGTCCCTGGGCTACGCGCGTCTGCTGCAGGATCACTTCAGAAAGCCAGATCAGGTATGGATCGGTGGTGTCGCGCCAGGGCAGGGTTCTTTTGTGGCGCTGGTACCATGTCAGCAACGTGTTTGGGAAGTATGTGCTAGGAATGTTTTTCATAATAAAAGGTCCCTTGAGCTCAGGCAGCTTGAACAGACAAATGTAAGACATTGTTCTGAGTGTGGAAGGAATGTATTGGTGTCAGTTTTTGTATCTTATTAAAATATAAGTAGATACGTGGCGTTAGGAAGAGGGCAAGCTGGCATGGGTATTGCAAGAGAACCGTCAGCCAAAAGGTGTGGAGAAGGTATATGAACGGCAAGGTTAAATCTGTAATAATTTAGTGCTAAAGCTTTTACTTGTCGAAAAGTAGGTATACCTTGRTGCCCCGAAAAATGGGGAACGACAGCGCTGTTGTTTCTCCTGATAAAGAGAAAGTTAACTTATTACTAATTTATAAAAATCTAAGAAAGTGACTAAAGCAGAAGTAATATCAGAAATTGCTGATAAAACAGGGATTGATAAGGCTGATGTGCAATCTACCATTGAGGCATTTTTCAAAGTGGTGAAAGACTCTATGGCCGATGGCAACAACATCTACGTGAGAGGTTTTGGAAGCTTTGTAAACAAGAAGCGCGCTAAGAAAGTGGCTCGTAACATTTCGAAGAACACTTCCATCATTATTGATGAGCACTTTATTCCAAGCTTCAAGCCATCTAAGACCTTTATTGCTAAGATTAAGAACAGCAAAAAGATCAAAGAACTGGCTCATTCTTAATTCTTTCGTATATTTGCCGGTTGCCTGTTTGGTTATCCTTTAAAAAACAGTCACTTACAAAAACAGAAACACATGTCACGCGCTCAAATATTTATTCTTGTAGCAGCAATTGCTTTGGCAGGGGCTATGTTCTTTCTGCCTAAAGTGGTTGTGACGAAGGATGACAGTACAGTAGCTGCTGAGCAGACTGCAACCATACCTGAAGGACACTCTGAGGATGATGGCCACGACCATGGACCTGCGCCAGCCGCTGCGGCTGATGGGATGCACTCGATGGCTACGCCAGAGCAAATGATGGAACTGGCTACAGTACGTGCCCGCTATAACAAAGCATCTGATGCCAAAACACGCGGCTTGTTAGCCAATGAACTGGCAGCTGCTTATGCTGCAGCAAGTAAATTTGACAGTGCAGGTTACTATTACGAGTTGGCCGCTGAAGCCCGTCCGGGTGAAAAGACCTACCGTAAAGCAGGTGACCAGTACTTTGAAGCCTTTACTTATGCAGCCACACAGCAGCGTGCGAGCGAAATGGGCGGCAAGGCACGTAAAATGTATGAGCAGGTGCTAAAGAACAATCCTTCGGACATGGACGCGAAAACAAACGTGGCCATGACTTATATCGCCAGCGAAAATCCTATGCAGGGTATAACGCTGTTGCGTGAGGTGATTTCGGCAGATCCGAAAAACCAGAAGGCGCTGTTTAACTTAGGTATACTGTCAGTGCAGTCAGGGCAGTGGGACAAAGCCGTGGAGCGTTTCCAGGAGTTGACAACCGTTAACCCGGATCACGTAGAAGGCACTTTCTACCTGGCTGTGTCGCTGGCCGAAACCGGTAAGAAAGAAGAAGCCATCAGGACTTTCAACAAAGTGAAGACGATGAGCAGCGACCCTGCACTGACAGCTTCAGTTGACGAGTACCTGGCAAAAATGTAATAAAAGAAATAATCATTTAATAAAAATTTCAAGACTATGCCTTGCGGAAAGAAAAGAAAAAGACATAAGATTGCTACTCACAAGAGAAAGAAGCGTCTAAGAAAAAACAGACATAAGAAGAAATAATTTCTTCTGCGTTTATTGAGGCCCACATTGCTTCTGCAATTGTGGGCTTTGGTCTATACATCCAACTAATCTTTGAGAGAAATTGAGTAACGAGCTTATTATCAATTCTACTCAGGATGGAGAGCGCATCGCCTTATTACAGGATAAGAGACTTGTAGAGTTTCACCACGAGAAAAAGGACACCAACTACATTGTAGGGGATATCTTTCTAGGGACTGTAAAAAAGGTAATGCCAGGCCTAAACGCCGCTTTTATTGATATTGGCTACCACAAAGATGCATTTCTGCATTACCATGATCTGGGAGCCAATATCAAAACCCTGAACAAGTATGTGAAAGCGGCACAGACACAGAAGAACGCTTCTGCAAAGCTTAACCAGCTTAAATTTGAGCCAGAAATTGACAAACTCGGCAAGATCGCTGATGTTCTTAAAAAAGGACAGCAGGTATTGGTGCAGATTGTCAAAGAACCGATTTCAACCAAAGGACCGCGCCTTTCATGTGAGCTATCGCTCGCCGGTCGATACCTGGTGCTCGTACCGTTTTCAAACACGGTAAGCGTATCCAAGAAGATTGTTAGCAAGGAAGAACGCACACGCCTTAAGCGCCTGATCAACTCGATCAAGCCTGAGAACTTTGGCGTGATCATCCGGACAGTGGCAGAAGGCCGTGAGGTGGCAGAACTCGACAGAGACCTGCGCAACATGGTGGAGAGCTGGGAAGAAGGCTTTAAATCGCTGAAGATTGCCAAGCCCAATGACAAGATCATTGGGGAATTGGGACGTTCTTCGTCCATACTGAGAGACTTAATGAACGAGAGCTTTGACAACATAGTAGTCGACGACGAGTCGCTCTATGACGAGATCAAAGCATACATCGGTAGCATTGCGCCAGATAAAGTAAAAATTCTGAAGCATTACACCGGTAAGACAAAAACCTCGAACACTTTAACATTGAGCGGCAACTAAAGGCTGCATTCGGTAAAACAGTGACCATACCAGGCGGCGGATACCTGGTGATAGAGCACACCGAAGCCCTGCACGTAGTCGATGTGAACAGTGGGAATAAATCTAATACCGAAACCGATCAGGAGGCTACCGCGCTGAATGTGAATATGATGGCTGCCAGAGAAGTGGCCCGTCAGCTGCGACTCCGGGATATAGGTGGTATCATTGTAATTGACTTCATTGACATGAAGTCGCCCGAAAACCGCCAGAAAGTATACGAGGTAGTCAAAGAGGAGCTGAAGAGAGACCGATCCAAGTCGACAGTTCTGCCTATCTCTAAGTTTGGCCTGATGCAGATCACGCGACAGCGTGTAAGGCCAGAGCAGAATATCGTGACCGGCGAGGTATGCCCTACCTGTAACGGCACCGGTAAAATAACTGCCAGCATTCTGATTACTGATGAAATAGACGTAGCGGTAGACGACCTGCTCACGCGACACAACCATAGAAGTCTGACACTGTACGTGCATCCTTTCCTGTATGCTTACTATACAAAAGGATGGTTCTCCAAGCAGATCAAGTGGTTCTTCCACTACTTCAAGTGGGTGAAATTTGTAAAAGACACTTCGCTCGGCATTACTGACTTTAAGGTAATGGATGACAAAGGCGAAGAAATAGAGCTGCGCACCGCCCTGACGGAGGTGAACGGGACGCAGGAATAAGAAAATTTTAATCAGATTCAACGGCAACAAAAAGGCCGCTCTGTTTATTCAGAGCGGCCTTTTTGATTTGTGTTCAAGTTATACTTAGAACTTGATGCCCACATCAAGGGATACTCCGTTGTTCTTGATCGCAATATTTTTGTCACCTAGTCGGTCACTATAGAAATTGTCAATATTACTCAGACCACGCAGGTAAGTAACACCGCCGAATAGTTTAGTGCTCTGACCGAGTTGCAATTCGGCGCCAGTTCCCAACAGGGCGCTGGTTTCAAAGATATTGAAGCGCTTCGCTGTCTTCTCACCATTGATCACTTTTTGGTTGTTTACCTGGGCTGACACCTTGGTTCCAAGAGCACCACCTACCTGGAAGTACAGGATCACATCCGGAGCTACCTCATTAGTGAACAGCTTAAGCGTGAGCGGTATTTCCAGATACTGCACAGTCAGGTCATCCTCTACTGGCACTGTCGTTGGCTGGCCGTTCGGATCCTGTGAAGTAAAATCATACTTGATTTTAGAGCCTTTGCTGCGGAACATCAAACCAGAGCTGAAGGCATAGTTATTGGAGAAAAAATAATCACCAACCACACCTACACCAATACGCAGTGTATTGCTGCTTTTTTCAAAACCGTGTCTGTCCTCAGCTATAAAGCGATTGCCTGAAATGGTAGGGGAGAACTGAATGCCGATTTCCATTTGGGCCATGGCAGTGGATGTAAAGCCCAAAAAGAGCAGCAGTAATGCGAGTTTTTTGAATTGCATGTTAATTTGTCGCGTTAATTTATTCTAATACGGGATAACCCTGTATTTTTGTATTAAATATTCGGCAATGTATCACAGATTATTATTACTCGCAACCATCCTATTGCTTTTTAGCTGTAAGAAGAAGGGGGGCTGCGACATACCTGAAGAAATTGAGCGTATACCTGTAACGGTAGAGATCGAACGACTGGAAAAGCCCTTTTTTGCGGCAAGCTCAAAGCAGGACATCGCTACTTTCCTTGATAGCAATCCCGTCTTTGCGGAACGTTTCATCCAACGCCGGAACTACCCTTCGGACTCGGCAGTAATTAATGCGCTTTATGCGTTGGCCACTAACCCTGAGCTCCAGAAGCTGGTGCAGGAGGCGGACCAGACTTTCGGTGACATGGCTACAGAAAAGCAGCAGCTCGAAACTGCTTTCAAGCATATCAAATATTACTATCCTGAGTTTAGGGAGCCGCAGGTCAAAACTTTCGTTTCTGGTCTCAACCAGGACCTGATGGTATCAGATAGCCTGCTGGTTTTCGGTATTGACTTTTTTATTGGCAAAGATGCCAGCTACCGACCTGATACCTACGATTACATCCTGAAACGCTACGAGCGCCCGAACATGGTACCGGCTGCCATGCTGCTGTTGTCCAACCGGTTCAACAAGACCAGCTTCCTGGAACGAAGCCTTCTCGCCGAAATGGTGAATACAGGCAAAGCTTACTATTTTGTGAAATCCATCATGCCTTGCACGCCTGACTCTACCATCATCGGGTATAGCGGACAGCAACTGGCCGATGTGCGCCACAACGAAGGCCGCATCTGGGCACATTTCGTCGAGCAAAAACTGCTCTATGAGAAAAGCCCATTCGTAGTAAACAAGTACATCGGCGAGCGACCTAATACGCCCGAAATCGACCCAACCTCCCCTGGTCGCCTGGGTACCTGGGTAGGCTGGCAGATTGTGCGCAGGTATATGGAGCGCAATCCGAAGGTCACGTTGCAGGAACTGATGGCTGACGACGATCACCAGAAAATTTTCAACGAATCGAAATACAAGCCTGAGAAGCGATAGTTCTATACCTCGCCTCTATACCTGCGCGCATGCACATAGCTATTTTTAATCAGCATCATCACAACCCTGACTGCCCTTCTACCTGCAGGCACTACACCTTTCTGGAGTACCTGGCCAAACGACATAAGGTGAGTCTGGTAACGAGCAGCGCCTGGAAGCAGCTTCGCATTACAGACAGGTATAAGTGGGTGCCGGATGGAGTGGACCTTTACGAACAGGAGGTGCCCTACAGCAACAAAATGGGCGTGCGCAGGCGACTTGTTTCTTACGGCGGCTTTGCAGCCTACAGCCTGGCCAAAGGTCTTTCTATACCTAAGCCTGATGTGGTCTGGGGAGTGTCAACACCGCTTTCTACGCCTTGGATGGCAGCCCGTGTCGCAAAGATGCGTGGCATTCCGTGGGTGTTTGAGGTGCAGGACCTGTGGCCTAGCTTCCCGATTGAAATGGGAGCAGTCAAGAAGGAGTGGCTAAAACGACGCCTTTTCAGGCTTGAGAAGAATCTCTACCAGAATGCCAGCCATATCATCACACTTTCTCCGGATATGGAAGAATATGTGGTTAGGCAAGGTATAGCGCGGGATAAGGTAAGCACTATCCTGAATGGCACTGACTTGGAAATGGCCGACGCTGCGACTCCTGAGAGAGTGGCAGCACTGCGAAAGCAATATCAGCTGCAAGGCAAGCAAGTCGTACTCTATGCCGGTACGTTTGGTCGCGCCAATGATATACCTACCATTATGCAGGCAGCTGAAGCAATGGCTAACCAACAGGACATTGTATTTGTGCTGGCAGGAGGAGGCTACTATGACAACGAACTGCGGAAGCTGTCGTTGCGCCTGCCTAACCTGGTGCTAATGCCGCCACAGCCGCGCCTGATGTGTTCACCCTATTCAAATTAGCAGATCTGGCACTCATTACCTTCAACGATTTGCCTGTGCTCGCCTCTAATTCTCCGGCCAAGCTTTATGATAGCCTGGCTTGCGGTGTTCCCGTGCTTGTGACTAATCCCGGTTGGACAAAGACATTCGTGGAGCAACATAACTGTGGCTGGTACAGTCCTGCAAGTCAGTCTGAACTGTTGGCTAAGAAGATAAAAGAGATCATGGCTGATCGTGAAAAGCGGCGACAGGCCGGGGCCAATGGGCAATCCATAGCCCGGCAACTGTTCGACCGCCAGCAACTTGCCGCCCAGGTAGAGCAGATTTTGTTGCAGGTGACAGGCAAGGTATAGGCTTTAGTCTTTGATGCTCGCCGACAGGTGTCTGAAGTCTTCTTTAAGCTGTGGCGCGTTTGCGGCCAATGTCCAGCAAATCACTTTGTAGAAATGTGTTTTTGTTTCTACAGCTGTGATGAGCATAAAGAAGTCGCCATCTTCATCAGTCCACTTCAGTTCGCTTTGCGCAACATGGTTTCCATTTGATTCAAAAACCTTGGCCTTGCTCAGTTTGCGTCTCTTCTCCTCCTTTTTGTAGTCGGCCGCAAAGCTATCCAGAAAATCAGCCGCATTTTCGAACCTCATGCCCTTCAGTTCAAGCTCTTCTTTCGAGTCCTCTATCACAATTGTATAAGCCTCTTTATTTTTATTGAAATACTGCAGACTGGCAACATCGTTCAGCTCATAAGTTTTGACCATGTAGCTGGGTATTTCCATTGAGTAGGAGTGACCTCCTTTGCGCTCAGCAAACTGTGTTTGAGCATGCGCGGCAGAGTAACTGCCCAGGAGGAGCAGGAAGAAGGCTAATAGTTTAGCAGGAGTAAAAGTTTGCATAAGCTTATAAAAGTATAATGATGAATAGCTAAATATAGGAAGTTGCATTTATTTTGGTGCTATTATTTTTCTGGTTCAATAACTCAAAGAAAGGTGTAAAAACTACTCAGGTGTTGCCAGGGTGTTAAAGTCTATGGTCTTTTTGTTTCGTTTATGGCTTTGCAACACTGATACTTGTGGCGGGGCGTGAGGAGAGAGCGGGTTTTTGGCACAGCCTTTGATTATGGAGGTATAGCAGAGCATATTTTCAGGCCTGGGCTTTGCTACTAATCGAACTTACCATAAAAAAATGAAGGAGAAATAAAGATGAAGAAGATAATAGCAGCCCTTTTGCTAGGCATGTTAGTTGCAGGTGGTAGCGCTTTTGCTCAGACCTCAACCAAACCGCAAGACCAAAAGCCGCGCAGTGAAATGCGTGCAGCCATGAAGGACAGAGCCCAGAAAAGCCCTGAAGAGATGGCCCAGATAAAAACTGATAGAATGGCTCAGAGGTTAGAGTTGAACGAAGTTCAGAAAAGCCAATTACAGGCACTGAACATGCGACAGGCACAGGAAATGAAAGCTATGCGCGAGAGCCATAAAGCAACCGGAGAAAAGTCAACTGAGCAGAGAGCGCAGATGCAGGAAGCTAGAAAAGCAAACCACGATCAGTGGCAGGCTGAGCTGAAAAGCATCCTGACTGCAGAGCAATATGCTAAGTATGAAGCCGATCGTGAGCAGATGAAGCAGAAGCGTGCTGATGGCAGAAAAGGCCAGAAATCAGGTGAACACAAGAAATCTGGCGAGCATAAGAAAAGAGGCGAGTACAAGAAGCAACAGCAGGGAAAGTAATCCCTTTTAAGAACCCATAGTTAAAGCGCGGGTGGACCATAAAGTGTCTGCCCGCGCTTTTTTATTAGGCTATACCTCCGACTTTGTTTTCAGGATCGTCAGGTATGTTAGGATAATGCTTCTGGAAGAAGGCGCAGAAATGCGTGAGCGGGCATTCCTCACACTTGGGCCTACGGGCGATGCAGATGTAACGTCCATGTAATATGAGCCAGTGGTGCGCCTTCGCAATGAGTTCCTGCGGCAGGTTAGCTACAAGCTCTTTCTCTACCTCGAGGGGAGTTTTGGCTGTCTTCGAAACCAGGCCGAGGCGCTTGCTCACCCGAAACACATGCGTATCCACGGCCATGGCCGGCTGGTTCCAGATCACCGAGACGATCACATTGGCGGTTTTGCGACCCACACCCGGCAGCTTCACCAGCTCCTCCACCGTGCTGGGCACCTCTGAGTTGAACTGCTCCACCAGCATTCTTCCCAAGCCAGCTAAATGCTTCGCTTTGTTGTTGGGGTAGGAGATGCTCCTGATGATTGGGAAAATTTCCTCCGGAGTCGCTGCAGCCAGATGTTCGGGTGTAGGGAATGACTCGAACAGGGCAGGCGTTACCATGTTTACCCGTTTGTCGGTACACTGGGCGCTGAGTACAACGGCCAGTATCAGTTCATAAGGATTGGAGTAGGCCAGCTCAGTTTCCGGGTCCGGAAAGTTCTGGGTAAAGTGCTCGATCAGCAGCTTATAGCGTTCACGTTTGCGCATAAAAAAAGTTTGCAGTCGGTTAAGACTGCAAACTTAAGCTTTTTGAGTAATTTAAAATGTTGTCGATAGACTGCTGGCTAGGGCTTTTGGCCGCGCCGTCAAGCAGTCGCTGGAGGAGCATGAGATCAGAGCAGCTGTCAGCCAGCTCGTTGTCGTGCATCAATGCTGTTTCCAGTTGCTCGAGGGCAGGGTCTGCCAACTCATTGTATACGTACTGGATCAGCTCATTCTGAGTAGAGGTTTTTATCATAAGCAATCGTGCTGTTTAGCATCTTTTTTCTTAGGTTGATCAATGCGTAGCGCATACGACCTAAAGCTGTATTGATGCTCACACCGGTTGCTTCGGCTATCTCCTGGAAACTCATATCGGCATAATGACGCATCATGAGTACTTCCCGCTGCGCCTGTGGCAGCGTTTGGATCAGCTCGCGCAGTCTGGCATGGGTGTCCTCCTTGATCTGCTGTGACTCAGCGGAGTCTTCAGCAAAAGACAAGGCATTGAACACATTACTACCGTCCTCCAGCGTGATCATCGGGCTTCGTTTCTCTTTACGGAAAAAGTCGATTGCCAGGTTGTGGGCAATACGGCATATCCAGGACGAGAACTTGCCTTCTTCGTTATACCTGCCGCCCTTCATGGTATGGATAGCCTTGATAAAAGCGTCCTGCATGAGGTCCTCAGCGGTATACGTGTCCTTAACAATCAGTAAGATCGTAGTGAATACTTTGTTCTTGTGTCTGTTTACTAGCTGTTCAAACGCATTTTCGTTACCTGCGATGTAGAGCGAGACTAAAGCAGAGTCGCTCAGCTGGGTAGTTGTATTCATCGTAAAGCTACATTAGTTTAACGTAGAGCTTTATACCATATTGTTGCGTTAGGCTGTTAGAACAAATATTTTTTTGAAGTGTAAATCAAATATAGGGAATGCATTTTGACTGTGCAACTATAGCCGGGTGCCTTAATAAAAAATATTAAAGAAGCTATATGCCAGTTAAGAATTACTGTTCCCTAATATACGGCAAGATAATATAAACGTATATGCTTTGAGTTAAATTTATTTTTTAACATATAGTGCAGCTATATATAATATTGATAAGGAGATAATTAAGAGGTGCCTACTGAGCTGGTCAGTAGGGCAAAAAGCAAAGCGGCAGCTTTACCGATATAACCGGTAAAGCTGCCGCTTTGCTTTTTGTTGGGACTACCTTATAGGGTTACTTCCTTGCCTATAATGCCGATCAGACCCATTTTCATTTGAAATACCTGCGCAATGCTGGTGGCTTTTTGCTTTAATTCCTTTGTTTTATCTCCTTCAAACAATTCATCTGCAGTTTCAGTAAACAGTACTATCCAGCGAGCGAAATGCTGTCTGTCCACTGGTAGGCGCATGTGCTTGGGGAAAGGCTGCCCTTTATAAGCATGGTGCCAAACAGTACCGAACTCCAGAAGCTGTACATTATGGGGAGATGGTGCTCCCAGTTTACTTTCGCAAAGCCATTGAATACAGGTCCCAACAGGTCATCCTCGTTTACTTTGGCGTAAAACGAGTCAACCAGCAGTTTTATATCCTGTTCATCTCTTATATCTTCCTTCATTTGCTGCAAATCGAAACCTTATAGGGTTACAAAAATACCAGCACAGGAGCGCGATAAAAATGACATTCGTCACTATATGACTACAATGGACATAAAAAATCCTTCGCAAGAGTTGAAATCTGTACGAAGGATAAGTTTGTAAATGTAACTGATGCTGCCTATTCGCGGTTATAGCGTTTCAGGCGGTTCAGGATCAGGAGCAGGCGGCGGTTAATGTCGCGCTCCTCTACAGGTTTGCACTGTGCCGTGATATCAGCAGGACGCTTGAGTTTAGCTTCCACTGCTTTCAGATGCTCGAGGTAGCACTCAATGGTCGTACAGGAGATATTCTGAAACTGAAGGCCTTCTCCGTCAGCTACTTTGCTGTTCAGGTTAATTGCTTTTGCGATCTCGGTGTTAATCAGTTTAGTTACGTCAGTGCTTGAAGTAATTTCCTGCTGGTACACCTTCTTCTCGATGTTCTCCAATAAATTGCGGATGTCCAGTTGTTCCATGGTGTTGATATTTTTAAATTTTTTAAAATCAATAGAGTCGGCAGTTCCTCTGCTCAGGATACGGTCCTGAATTGGCTGCGTTAACCCACAAAAGGATTGTTAATAAAAGAATAATATGGCGCTTTCAGCACCGGAAGCATGCGTAGGCATAGGTTGGCGATAGCTGGCATGCAGGAGTCGGCTGCTTGCTGAGGGGGTGGCCGCTCCCTAAAAAATTATACTTCTATATCGGAGCGAGTGTTACAGTAAAAAGCCTAAAAAATAAAATATTTAATTATTTAGGATCATCACTCTGAAAAGGCATGCAAGCCGGGGGCAGGAAGCATAAAAAGCATGGCTATACCTGTTGCCTTTGCGACGAACAAAATATAGCCATGCTTTAAATGTCGTGTAGCCTAAGCCTTAGCTGGCAGCGGCCTCTTTCTTCTCTTCGGCTTTCCTTTTGGTTGCCTGTCTTGGACGGCTGTTGCCGTAAGTGCCCTTCACAATTTTACCTTTCTTCGTTTTTTTATCTCCTTTTCCCATGATGTATTGGTTTTAATGGTTGTAGATAGCAACCCATACATACGGAAGCAGAGAGCTGTAGTTCAGGCATTTTTCAATGTTGAGTCATCTTCAGGAGTTGCCGCTATAGGCTGTGCAGCGCAAGTAGAAATCAGCCAGGTGCTATACCTGTAAATAGTCATAGAAAGCTAAACCTTTTTAAAGCTGCAGGTGTTTCAAAAGGATGCCGTGTTGCATGCTATGGCGAAATGCCAGGTATAACGCCAAAGGCTAAAAAGCCTTCTGAATGCGACAGGGTATTTGTATCTTTACATCGTATAAAACTCAGTTCGTCATGCGTGGGCTTTCTTGCCTGCGCTATACTCTATGGCAAACACATCCGAAAATAACCTCGACACACTCGACCCGCGCCAGCACATTATCATCAAAGGCGCCCGTGTGCATAATCTCAAAAATCTCAGTGTGGCCCTGCCGCGCAACAAATTCATTGTAGTGACCGGCCTTTCCGGCTCTGGTAAGTCTTCGCTGGCTTTTGACACCTTGTATGCCGAAGGGCAGCGCATGTATGTGGAAAGCCTGAGCTCCTATGCCCGCCAGTTCCTGGGCCGTATGGATAAGCCTGACGTGGACTACATCAAAGGCATCAGCCCGGCCATTGCTATCGAGCAGAAGGTGAGCATTAAGAACAACCGCTCTACCGTGGGTACCAGCACCGAAATCTACGATTACCTGAAGCTGCTCTACGCCCGCATAGGCAAAACCTACTCACCTATGTCGGGTGAGGTAGTGCAGAAGGACAGCGTGGCAGATGTGGTAGACTTTATCTTCTCGCTGGAGGACGAAGCCCGTGTCATGATTCTGGCACCGCTGCAACTTCATAAAGAGCGCACACTGGCCAAAGAGCTGGACCTGCTGCTGCAGAAGGGTTATTCGCGTATCTACGCCGATGGTCAGGTATACTTTATCGAAGAGCTACTGGAAGAGAAGAAGCCTAAGCTGGGTAAGGAGATTTACATCCTGGTAGACCGTGCCGTCATTTATAAGTCAGATGAAGACCTGCAGTTTAGAATCGCCGACTCCGTGCAAACCGCTTTCTTTGAAGGGCACGGGGAGTGTCGCGTGAAGTTTGGTGATGGCGAGGAGCGCGTGTTCTCTGATCGCTTCGAGCTGGACGGGATGGTGTTCGAGGAGCCTTCTGTCAATTTCTTCAGTTTCAATAACCCTTATGGTGCCTGCCAGACCTGCGAAGGATTCGGCAGCGTACTAGGTATAGACCCCGATCTGGTTATACCTGACAAGAGCCTGACAGTATACGAAGGGGCCATTGCCCCCTGGCGTTCTGAAAAAATGAACGAATGGCTGCAGCCGCTCGTGAAGAACGGTATCCGCTTTGACTTCCCGATCCACCGTCCTTTCAACGAACTCTCTGAGAAAGAACAGGAGCTGCTGTGGACGGGCAATAAATATTTCGAAGGGCTTAACGACTTCTTCAAGCATTTGCAATCGCAGACGCACAAGATACAGTACCGCGTGATGCTGTCGCGCTACCGTGGCCGCACCACCTGTCCTGACTGCAAAGCTCCCGACTGCGCAAGGACGCCAGTTATGTGAAGATCAACGATAAGAGCATCACCGATCTGGTGCTGATGCCGATCACACAGGCATTGTCATTTTTTGAGCAAATACAACTGACTGAGCACGAGCGCAACATAGCAGAGCGGCTCGTAACGGAAGTGGCCAACCGACTGGGCTACCTGGTGCGGGTAGGCTTAGGCTACCTGACGCTCAACCGACTTTCCAATACCCTTTCGGGTGGGGAGAGCCAGCGCATCAACCTGGCGACTTCGCTGGGAAGTGCACTTGTGGGCTCCATGTATATCCTGGATGAACCGAGTATTGGCCTGCACCCTAAAGACTCCGAACAGCTGATTGGTGTGCTGCGCTCTTTGCAGAAGCTGGGTAATACGGTGATTGTGGTGGAGCACGAAGAAGAGATGATGCGTGCTGCTGACCAACTGATTGACATTGGTCCGGAGGCTGGCTCTGGTGGTGGTAACCTGATGTTCCAGGGTACACTGGATGAAATGACCCGCACCGCCGATACCTATACCGCCAAATACCTGAGTGGGGAGATGGAGGTGTCGGTACCAGCGAAGCGACGCAAGTGGCGCAACGCCATTGAGATACAGGGTGCCCGCGAGAACAACCTCAAGAACCTGAGCGTGAAGGTGCCGCTGGGTGTAATGACCGTGGTGACAGGTGTGAGTGGTTCTGGCAAATCTACCCTGATCAAGAAAATACTGGCTCCGGCCATGATGAAGCTGCACGGCAACACAGCTGAGGCTACTGGTAAGTTTGATAAGCTGGCGGGGGATTACAACAAGATCCGGCACGTCGAGTTTGTGGACCAGAACCCGATCGGCAAGTCGTCGCGCTCCAATCCGGTGACTTATGTGAAAGCTTATGATGCGATCCGCTCTCTTTACGCTGACCAGCCACTGGCGAAATCACGTGGGTTTAAGCCGTCGCATTTCTCTTTCAACATCGAGGGTGGCCGCTGTGAGGTGTGCCAGGGCGAGGGCAGGTAAAGATTGAGATGCAGTTTATGGCGGACATCTACCTGACCTGCGAAAGTTGCAACGGGCAGCGCTTCAAGCAGGATGTGCTCGATGTGAAGTACAAGGAGAAGAGCATTTCGGAGGTGCTGGATATGACCATTGCTGACAGCATCGACTTTTTTGCCGATCAGTCAAAGATCGTTGAGAAGCTGAAGCCACTGAACGATGTAGGCTTAGGCTATATCCGGTTGGGGCAGTCGAGCAATACTTTGTCAGGTGGTGAGGCGCAGCGCGTGAAGCTGGCATCCTTCCTGACCAAGGGTGTGCAGGCACATCAGGAGGATATCCTGTTCATCTTTGATGAGCCAAGCACTGGTCTGCACTTCCATGACATCAACAAATTGTTGCAGTCCATCAATGCGCTGATCGAGAACGGGAATACCGTTGTCATCATCGAGCATAACATGGACATCATCAAATCAGCTGACTGGATTATTGACCTGGGGCCGGAAGGAGGTACCAATGGCGGGCACCTGCTCTTTGAAGGAACTCCGGAGGATATGGCCAAGCTGGAAGATAACCATACTGCCAGATTTCTGAAAGAGAGACTGTAGTCCTGCCACTTAAGGTATAGCAAATGCCGAAGTAACGTCTGTTGCTTCGGCATTTTTGTTTGCAGGCATTATATCGGGTGTGGCAGGTATAGCAATAGTCTTTTCTCAAAGTAACTTCGCTCGCTATACCTGGCTCACGTAAAAATGCGAGCGACAGGTATAGCAAATTTTCCTAACTTGCCGTAAAGCAGCGAAGACTGTTCCAATAAGTTATACCATCATCAACAACTATAAAACATGAGAAAACAAATTGTTGCAGGAAACTGGAAAATGAACAAGACCTACGAGGAGGCGCTTTCGCTGGTATCAGAGATCGATAACATGGTGAAAGACGAGGTAAACGGCGATGTGACCGTGATCGTGGCGCCGCCTTTCCCGTTCCTGCAGAGTGTGGGCAAGCTGACGCAGGGTAATGACCTGATGCACCTGGCTGCGCAAAACGTGAGCGAGCACGACAGCGGCGCATATACCGGTGAGGTATCGGCAGCCATGCTCAAGTCGGTAGGGGTGCAGTACGTGATCATTGGCCACAGTGAGCGCCGCATGTATCATCACGAAGACGCCCAGGCACTTTACAAAAAACTAAAAGTGGCCATCGCTCAAGGTATAACACCAATCTTCTGCTGCGGTGAGCCACTGGAGGAGCGCGACGCCGACCGCCACTTCGACTATGTGGGTAAGCAGCTACACGATAGCCTTTCTTACCTGAGCAACGAGGAGTTTGATAAAGTGGTAATTGCTTACGAGCCGATCTGGGCTATTGGTACCGGTCGTACGGCCAGCAGCCAGCAGGCGCAGGAAATGCATGCTTACATCCGTGAGCAACTTTCGCGCATGTTCGATGCGGAGGCGGCTTTCAATTGCTCTATCCTGTACGGGGGCAGCTGCAATCCGGGTAATGCCAAAGAACTGTTTTCCCAGCCAGATGTGGACGGCGGCCTGATCGGGGGCGCATCACTTAAGTCAAGAGACTTTACTGATATCATCAGATCGTTCTAATTAATCAGATAACACAGGAAAAAAGGCTGCCCGCTATATAGTTGGCAGCCTTTTTTATTGCAGATATAGTTATATTTGGCTAAATTATCTGTTATGATTCTAATAATATCCTTTTGGCTTTCGCTGCTCCCGTATTTGACAGCGCCACAGCCGGCAGCCGAGCCGTCTGTAAGGGTGGCTGGTAACGACATTTGCCGCATTTATGGCTCTGTATACCTGGAGCGTGACCCGAAGTATAAAAATACAGCCGCTTATACGGTATACCTGGGCGATGAAGAAGCCTTTGCCTCGATGGTGGTATACCGCGAGAGTAACAAACTGTTTGCCGACGGTACAGGCATCTGGCACATTACCAACAAGAAAGCCTTTGCTGACCACGTGCTCTACGTGACTGATAACCGAAATTTTGCTGATTTTACTGTACATTTTACCAACGTGCGCTCTTACGCAGCGTGTCGTCCTTAATTATCACACATGGATTTTATAGAAGTAGCCCTGAAAGTAAGCCCCGATTTTGCCGACATCTTCACCGCCGAAATGGGAGAACTGGGTTTTGATGCCTTCGAAGACACAGCCGAAGGCTTTAATGCTTACATTGACGAAGACAAGTTTGATCAACGCGAATTGGATAACATGCTGGCCCGCTATGCTGGCTACGTCACAGCGGAGTACCAGGTACAGAAAATTGAGCGCCAGAATTGGAACACCGAGTGGGAACGCAATTTCGAGCCGCTCTTCATAGGAGGGCAGGTGTCAGTAAGGGCATCATTCCACGAGAAGCCAGCCGAGGCGAAATATGACATCGTGATCAACCCGAAGATGTCGTTTGGTACAGGTCATCACGAGACGACCACCCTCATGATCGAGAACCAGCTAACACTGGACCACCAGGGCAAACGCGTGCTGGATATGGGCTGTGGCACAGGTATACTGGCGATCATGGCAGGCGAGTTGGGCGCTTCTGAAATCGTTGCCGTAGAAATAGAAGACTGGACCGTTGAGAATGCCCGTGAGAATGCGGAGCTGAACGGTTACGGAAACATTGATGTGCGACTAGGCGGTGCCGAGACCATTGAAGGAGACCAGCCTTATGACATTATTTTGGCCAATATTAACCGCAACGTGCTTCTTGATGACATGCCGGCTTATGTGGCGGTGTTGAAACCAGCAGGTACGCTGCTGCTGAGCGGTTTTTATACCGAAGACCTTCCCGCACTGCAGGAACGTGCCGAGGAACTGGGTTTGACCTATGTGTCCCACCGAACAAAGAACAATTGGGTGTCTGCTATTTTCAAGAACAGCTAATCGAAATCCTTCCGACCTATGAAATATAAACTTCTACCCTTTTTATTTTTTCTGGCTGTGTTCGCAGCACAAGCCCAGACAAAACTGTCTACTGACCCAGGTCAGTATATCACGGATGCTAAAAACATGCTGGTGACCGGGAAGGCCAAAAATGCTGAAACTCTCGGTGCTGCCTTGGAAAGCGTGTGGGGCAACCAGCGACTCTCCGATAAACAGAAGCAACAGGTGATTGACATTTCACAGCTGATGTATCGCAAGAAGATGCGCGTCAATCCGCATTATGAGAATTTTTACGAGATGCTGGTAGGGGCCGTGAACCATCACAACATGCGCGGCGCTCAGATCGACAACATGCTGGAAGTAGTGGCCAAGGCTGTGCAGCAGGACGAAGGTATAGCACTCGATCGCTTCTTTCAGACCAGCAGCAGCTACCTGAGCTCCGGTATACTGTACCAGAACAAGCAGTATACCTTGCGCACCGTAGGCGGCAGCGTAAGCTTTGCCTATGAAGGAAAGGCGGCTCCAAAAGATAAAGAAAAGTCTGCGGAGGTGAGTGACTGGGATAGCTTTTCGTGGGATGATGAGGTAGCTGGCGAAAGCAGCGAGGCCACCGCCGACGACTGGGGTGATGCCTGGGATACGCCTAAGCCCGCAGCCAAAAAAGTAGACCCGAAGGTAGCTGAGAAGAAGCGCCGCGATGACTTTAAAAAAATGTTCATACCTGCCCAGCCGAAGGTAAGCGGACCGGTACTGAAACTGGAGAACGTCAACCTGAGCTTTGCCACTATCCATGACTCCACCGCAATCATGAAAACGAGCGGACACCTGATGCTGGCCAATAACCTGTTTGTAGGGGAAGGCGGGTCATTCTCGTGGGAAGTGGACGGCAAGCCTGTTTCAGCCGCTTTCAAAGCCTTCAATTTTGATATAACAGCAGCCGCTTTTAAAGTGCCTGACGCGACCATTACCTACAATGCGGTGCTGGATGCGCCGATTGAGGGTGTTTTTGAGTTCAGAAGTTCAAAAGCTGGCACTAATGGGGAGAAATCCTACCCACGCTTCGCATCATTCACGAATGATGCGAAAGTGAAAAGCCTGGGCAAGGATATCGTTTATACCGGGGGCTTCACGCTGGCCGGTGACCTGATTGGAAGTAAGCCGCTCGATGGCAGTGTGTCGGCACTGGCCGTGTTGGAAGACGGAAAGAAGAAGTTCCGGTCGATGGCGCACAACTACAACCTGAACGACTCCATCATCTTCGCTAACAGAGCCTATGTGGCCATTTACCAAAATCAACGTCGAGACTCGCTGACGCATCCGGCCATGCAGTTGCGCTACTCCAAGCCAACCCGTGAACTGGTACTTACCCGCGACAAGGGCGTGTATAGCAAGACGCCATTCTACGACAGCTACCACAAGTTTGAGATCACAGCCGAGCGACTTGCCTGGAACCTGGGTACGCCGCACATCAACTTCTCGATCCTGAACACCAAAACCCTGATACCGGTACAGTTAGAGTCGGCACAGTACTTCTCCAACATGCGCTTTCAGCAGCTGGTGGGTGTGGCCAGTTTCCACCCATTGCAGGTGCTGGTATCCTATGCCGCTAAGGCCAAGACCAACGACTTCTATGCTTATGATGTAGCGAAGGCATCGAAACTGAACGAGAAAGCAGTGCAGGAAGCGGCGATCAGCCTGGCCCGGGAAGGTTACCTGACCTACGATGGGCAATCGCACTTTATTTCGCTCAAACCAAAAGCCTGGCACTACGTGGGCTCGGCTCAGAACCTGAGCGACTATGACCACCTGGTGATTAAGTCAGTGGTACCATCCGGCCGCAATGCTACCCTAAACCTGAGCAGTAACCGTCTGACGGTGCGTGGTGTAGAGAAGATGGCATTCAATAACGACTCTTCTACGGTGTATGCAGTGCCTGATAGCAACATTGTGCATTTGCTTGACAACCGCAACATGGAGTTTGGGGGTAAGCTATACGCCGGCCGCCTTAATTTCAGAGGCTCCCAGTTCAAGTTCGATTACAATGAGTTCATGATCGATATGCAGAAACTGGACACGGTAGCCTTTGTAACGAAGAAGCGCCGCACGGTAGGCAAGAAGAAAGAACTGGAGCAGGTGATGACCAGCCGGTCTGGTAACATGTCCGGTAAACTTTACATCAACAAGCCAAACAATAAATCCGGCCGCAAGCACTATCCGGAGTATCCGAAATTCGACTCGCCAATGGGTGGGCAGGTAGCCTTTGCCAGACCAGATGTACTGGGAGGAGCCTATGACAGCACCGTTTATTTCGATATCCCTTCTTATAAACTCGACAGTTTGAGCAAGGGTAAAAGTATGATAGGCTTCAGTGGTACTTTCCATTCCGGAAGTATCTTTCCGCCGATCAAGACCAAGCTGACCATGATGCCGGACGAGACCCTTGGCTTCTACTATCAGCCAGGGCCGAAGGGACTGCCTGCTTTTGGCGGTAAAGGTATAGCTTACGACACCATCATGATGAGTTCCGAAGGTATACAGAGTCGGGGCACACTCAAGTACCTGACCTCGACCTTTGAAGCGCCGGAGTATACCTACTACCTCGATAAAGTAGTGACCCAGAAAGGGGCCAGCGCAAAAATGGAAACAGGGGGGGGAGAAGCCAATTTCCCGGTGGCAAGCCTGGGGCACTATGAAATGATCTGGATGCCGAAGCAGGACACCATGTACGTGATGGCCTCTGCCAAAGACCCGATGAAGATCTACAAAGAGGAGTTCAGGTTTACGGGCACGGCTAAACTTTCACCGGGCGGCCTGTACGGTGATGGTGAAATGGACAATACCGATGCCAACATCGTGTCGAAGAAGCTGTCCATCAAAGGACGTAGCCTTTCAGGCAACAATGCACAGATGATAGTGAAGTCGGATGTGGAAGGTAAGCCGGCTATGAAAGCGACAGATATGGCTATCAGCTATGATCTGGATAAACGCTTTGTGGAGTTTGGCAGTGAGCAGAAGGGCGTAGCCAGTATAGAATTCCCGAAAGCGCAGTACAAGACTTCGATGAGCCGCGCTACTTGGGACATGAAACAGCAAAAGGTAAGCCTGGCAGCCGATGGTGCAGGAGGGAAAAATTACTTCTACTCTCAGCATCCGGAGCAGGACGGCCTTTACTTCAGCGCAGCTACAGGTGAGTATGACCTGAAAGTAAACTCCATTCTGGCTGGCGGTGTGCCTTACATACCGGTAGGTGACGTGCACATTATACCTGACAGTGGTAAAGTAGCCGTAGCGGCAGGTGCTACCATTACTACATTGCGCAATGCACGTGTAATGGCCGACTCCCTGCAGCAGTTCCACAAACTGTATTCCGGCAACATCGACGTATTGTCACGTAACGCCTTCAGTGGTACAGCCGTGCATGATTATCAGAATGCCGCTTCCGATTCATTTAAGCTACAGTTTGCAGATTTCGTGTACAAGCAGCACCAACTGAAGAAGAAGGAAAATATCAATACGACCTATGCGCAGGCATTGGTTCGTGATACTGACAACTTCTACATTTTTCCGCATATCCGCTACAGAGGCAACGTGAAGATGTACGCCTACCGTCCGCACATGGACTTTGACGGCGATTTAAAGCTGAACTTCACCGGAAACGAGGAAGATTCAGACTGGTTCCCTTTCAAGCGTGACTCCCTGAACCCTGACAATGTGCGCATCCCGATCATGAAGCAGAAGGCCCCGGACGGCAACCAACTGTACACTGGTCTGCATCTGTCACGTGGTACGTTTAAGCCTTACAATACCTTTGTTTCGAAAAAGCAGTACGACGATGACCTGGACATTTTCACTGTAAGCGGCGACCTGTCATATGATAAGGCAAACAGCGAGTTTAAGATCACTGATGCGGCCCGATCAGCTGCCGGATCTTACGAAGGCAACGAACTCCGTTACAATGAAGGCACTAAAACCGTAGCGTTTGAAGGCAAGCTTAACCTGGTAAACTCATTGAAGGATTTTGGAATAGAGTCGGCAGGTACAGGCATAGCCAAAGCTGACAGCGGCTATTATGCTGTTGATGCGCTGATGGCCTTTGACATGAACATGCACTCGCAGGTGATCAGTGCGCTTGGCAAAAAGTTAAACGAAACTGCTATACGCGGAGGCGGTGACCAGACAAGTACTGAAGAGATGCTTTACAAACTGGGTAACATCATCGGCAACCGCGATGCGCAGCGTTACCGTGAGCAAGGCGGACTGATCACTTTGCCAAAGCTTTCGAACAAGTTGGTACGCAGCATGGTGTTCCACAACGTAGACCTGCGCTGGTCCAACAAGACCAATGCCTGGTACAGCGTAGGAAAACTAGGCCTGTCTAATGTGCTGAAGGAGGAAATAGGGGCTGACATGGACGGCTTTATGGAGATTAAGCAGGACCTTAACGGAGAACCGGTGGTGAACCTATACCTGCAGGCCGATCCATATACCTGGGTATTCATGAGCTATCTGGAAAACGGGCTGGTCATTGTGTCGTCTGACGCTGACCTGAACAAGACCATCCGCTCCAAAGCCAGTGGTGGCCGCAGCCGCAAGTACGGCATGTACATGGGCGAGAACATCGACAAAAACCGTTTTGTGGATCAGTTCAAACACGACTACCTGAACGGTAAAGACGCATTCAAGATGGCAACTCAGGCACCAGTAGCAGAGCAGGGTGGGTTTAATGTTGCCGAAGATGAAGTAGAAGACACCAAAAAGAAAAAGAAGAAGAAAAAAGGAAATGTGGAGGAGGAGGAAGGCTGGCAATAACCGATACCTGCACTCCGGCCGTATAGGGAAAGATAGCTCTCTTTTGGATATTAAATTAACAAGTACCTATATTTGGGTTCTTTTAGATTAAAAAAACACACGTAAACTGCACTTAACTTTGTTAAGTATAGTTAATGCATACAAAAAGCTGACACACGCGTCATGAACATACTTTTAATTGCCGCTTTATTTATAGTAGCATACCTGATCGGATCTATCTCTACCGCCGTTTGGATCGGCAAAGCTTACTACGGAATTGATATTCGCCAGCACGGTAGTGGTAACTCCGGAGCAACAAATACATTCCGGGTGCTGGGCAAAAAGCCGGGCACGATCGTGATGCTGATCGACATCTTTAAGGGATGGGTAGCTACTTCGCTGGCAGCTTTACTGGTGATATTCAACGCAGTGCCCGCCGAAGATCTGATTATCTATCAATTGGCAATGGGCGCACTGGCAGTAGTAGGACATATCTTTCCGGTGTATGAGCGCTTTAAGGGCGGAAAAGGAGTGGCAACTTTGCTAGGTATGATGTTGGCCATACACTTGGAAGTGGCGCTGATGTGCATGGTTATTTTTGTGATTGTACTCTTTACCTCCAGGTATGTATCACTGGGATCTATGATTGCGGCACTGGCATTCCCGATACTGCTGTTGCTGCCACGCTTTCATCCTGATAACCCGATCCTGATCATATTCGGATTTGTGGTATTTGCCGTGGTGGTTTTAACGCACCGTAAGAACATCAATCGCCTGATCAACGGCGAAGAAAGCAAAGCCAACATTAAGTTGGGGCTGCGAAAATAGGTATAGCAGTCCGCAGGGATAAGCATTCTAAAAGCCACTCTTTCCGAAGGGTGGCTTTTTTCGTACCTTTAAGGCAGGACATTTATCTAGACTATGAATCAATATATCACTGACAACAAAGACCGATTTATAAACGAACTGCTGGACATGCTGCGCATACCTTCTGTAAGCGCTGATCCGAAGTTCAAGCAAGATGTACTGCGCACAGCTGATTTTGTAGCCCTAAAGCTGCGCGAAGCTGGTGCTGATAAGGTAGAACTGTGCGAAACCGGCGGTTACCCGATTGTGTATGGCGAGAAAGTAGTAGACCCAAGCCTACCAACGGTGCTGGTATACGGCCACTATGATGTGCAGCCTGCCGACCCTTACGAGCTGTGGCACTCGCCTCCGTTTGAGCCTGTAATCAAGGACGGTAAAATATACGCCCGCGGTGCCTGCGACGACAAAGGTCAGATGTACATGCATGTAAAGGCATTTGAGGTGATGATGCAGAACAACGCCCTGGCCTGTAACGTGAAGTTCATGATCGAGGGTGAAGAAGAAGTGGGTTCTGCCAACCTGGCTACCTTCGTGAAAAACAACAAAGAGAAACTGGCAGCCGATGTGATCCTGATATCTGACACAGGTATGCTGGGCAACGACACGCCTTCTATTACAACTGGTTTGCGCGGCATGAGTTATGTGGAGGTAGAGGTAACTGGTCCGAACCGTGACCTGCACTCCGGCTTGTATGGCGGTGCGGTGGCGAACCCGATCAATATCCTGTGCCAGATGATCGCGTCGATGCACGACGAGAATAATCACATCACCATACCTGGCTTCTATGACAATGTGGAGGAACTGAGCCAGGAGGAACGAGCCGAGATGGCCCGTGCTCCTTTTAGTCTCGATAAGTATAAGCAGGCGCTTGATCTGCCGGATGTGCATGGCGAGGAAGGCTATACCACCATGGAGCGCAACTCCATCCGTCCAACACTGGATGTAAATGGCATCTGGGGCGGCTACACCGGGGAAGGTGCTAAAACGGTTATACCTTCACAGGCCTTTGCCAAAATTTCGATGCGCCTGGTGCCGAACCAAACGTCTGAAGAAATCACAGAGAAATTCAAAAAGCACTTTGAAAGCATTGCTCCTAAAAGTGTGAAAGTGATAGTTCGTCCGCACCACGGTGGTGAACCAGTGGTGACGCCTACCGACTCGGTAGCTTACCAGGCAGCTGCTCGAGCTTACGAAGAAACCTTTGGAGTGAAGCCGGTGCCAGTACGCAGCGGTGGTTCCATTCCGATTGTGGCTATGTTCAAGTCTGAGCTTGGCCTGGATTCGGTTCTGATGGGGTTTGGTCTGGATACGGACGCGATTCACTCACCAAACGAGCACTTCGGGGTATTCAACTTTATGAAAGGCATAGAGACGATCCCGCAGTTCTATAAATACTATGCAGAGATGAGCAAGTAAGCATCTTCGCTAAATAAGAACAGCCCTGCTACTTAACTGAAGTAGCAGGGCTGCTTTGTTTTTAGGTATAGCTGAGGTATAGCAAACCGACCTTACCAGTTGCCTGGCCGGCGTGAAGGCACCAAAAAGCCAATAGAGAGTTGCCACACAAGGTTGCGCTGGCTCAGGTCTGCTTTAGGAAATGGCCGCAGACTGGCTGTGTGGCGGACATTCAGGAAAAAACCACTCTCGAGCATCAAGCCGCCGCCTATAGCATAGCCGGCATCAAAGCCGTTAAAGTCATCACGGCTGAAATCTTCGCGCCCGAATACTACAGGAGGATCAATGGAAGGGTCGGTGCTGACAATGTTGACCTTGTTGCCGACGTTGAGCAGGTAGCCCATGTAAGGACCGGCTTCTACGAACAAAGCTGCTTTCTGCAACTTGATCATAAGTGGAAGCTCTATATAATCGAGCCGGAGGTCGCCGGTGAGGGCAGTCTCAGCAGCTGTGTTTAAGGTATAGTTGTCGTAGGTAAAGCCCTTGCGACTGAAGTGCAGTTCGGGTTGTACTGATAAGCGGGAGGCAAACTCGTAGGCGAACACAAAAGCACCGTGTATACCAGCCAGATGGTTGATTTGGTCGGAAGGGGCGTCGGAGCCAACTGCTTTAGAGAAGCCGCCTCCAGCCTTTACGCCGTAGCGGTAATACTGAGCCTGCACCGAAAGCGATGTTACTAGAAACAGGCCTGTCAGGAGTATGATCTTTTTCATAGTTTCGGGTATAGTAAAAAATTAGGTATAGAGCTGTTGTTAATAGTACTCCTGAGGGCGGCATTTAGTTAAGCCATAAGTATAGTAGGTATAGCCGGAAACAAAGAAAGCCGCCAGGTGCTCAGCACCCGGCGGCTTTCTTATTGGGAAAGATGGTTAGCGATTAGTTGGAAGTGCAAAGCCTACTGTTACCATAAAGGTAGAGTGGCGGGCATTGGTCAGGTCGCCGTCAAAGTTAACATCTTCCTTCACGAAGTCGCTGAAGGCACCGTTGTAGCGCACGCCGAAGCTGATAGCATTGTTAGCAGAAGTGAAACCTATACCGGCTGCATAGCCTACTTCAAACTCAGAAAGTCCTTCTTTGCTTTTCTCGTCCCGGTTAGTAGACTGCAGCGTACCGTTTATGTACGTTCTGGTTTCATTGTTCACGCTCAGCAGGTATGAAGCCTGCGGACCTGCTTCGAAGTATAGCGGGCCAGCCTTAATTCTGGCTAACACAGGAACATCCAGATAGTTGTAGTTTACCTTGCCTTCGCGTCTTCTGGTTTGACCGAGAAGGCTGAACTCAGAATCCTCATTCTTAAAGCCCTTCACAGAGTATAGCAACTCAGGCTGTATCGAGAAAAAGTTGTCGACAATGCCGAAGTTGGCCATGATACCTGCATGAAATCCGACTTTGTTGTTGAAGCGGTCTTCGTCACGCAGGTCGCCTGACAGGTTAGAGACATTCGCACCGCCTCGTATACCGAAGCTTGCGTTTTGTGCCTGGGCACTAAATGCAGTAGCTACTGCAAACACGAACATGAATAATAGCTTTTTCATAATTTGGAATTGGTTATTTTGGTATAATCTGAGCAATATACGTGCAGAACAATATTATTATTGAGCAAGTGGAGGGGGTATTTTTGAGTAGAATGTCTCATCTATTTGAAAACCAGCTTAATAATTTTTTAGTTATTGCACTCTTTTTCACTGCTTCTGCTTTCTCTTTCATTAGAACAGTTGCACTACACTCTAGTACAGCCGATCAGTCGGTTTGTTCCAAGATCTTGGTGAGAGTAGTGAATCTGTGAGTAGAGAGGAGGTGAAGCCGATATATAGCAGGAGCTACGCGGATGCCTCCTATAGAAGAAGCCCCGACGAAAACCGGGGCTTCAGTAATATAGTTTTATTTTGTACTAATAGCGCTTTTATCTGCCGCCAAACAGGTAGCCGAGCGTCAGCATGAATACGTCATTACGATAGTTGCCTATGTTTGTGTTGTCATAAAGCTTAGAAATATCGCCATTGTAACGAACGCCAATGCTTAAGCCTAGCGGAGTAGCCTGCAAACCAACACCGGCAGCATATCCAAAACTAGTACGTTTATAGTCATCTAAGTCTTCGGTAATAGTCGTGTTATTCAAATCCACTTCACCGCCTATCCTGAACGACACCTGTGGGCCAGCTTCAAAATAAAGCGGACCAGCATTCACACGGCCTAGCACCGGCACATCCAGGTAATTGATTTTCCACTTCACATCATCCGCACTGGTTTCGGCACCCTTCATAGAATAAAGCACCTCTGGCTGTATCGAGAAAAAGTTGTCAACCGATAGTGGGAAGTTAGCGGTCAGACCAGCGTGTCCCCCCCAGATGCGATCAAGGTTATCGGCATCAGATCCGCCAAAGCCAGCATAATTCACACCCGCCCTGATACCTAATCGTGGGCCCTGTGCATGTGCCGCAACCACTGTGGTCATGGCTAAAACGAGCATTAAAATTCTTTTCTTCATAGTAGTAAATGGTTAGTAGGTTAAGTGTATTACCGCCAGGTCTTGTCTTCTTCGGTTTAAGTTCCTGACGTCCCATATTACGCAGCCTCCCAAGAAAAGTCTAAAAAAGTTTAAGATTTCGCTTTGGATACAGTGCAATTGAAAATGCAAATTAAAACGGCATTAAAAAGAAAAGTTCAACACCTATTTAGGATGTTGAACTTCGTAAGTATTTAATATATAGATAGTTGCGTTTTAAGGTGTGTTAGCCTGCCCACCCGTCTCTGTCTAAGCTGCGGTACTGAATAGCTTCTGCTAAATGTTCAATTTTAATATCTTCACTATCAGCCAGATCGGCGATGGTGCGGCTCACTTTCAGGATGCGGTCGTAGGCGCGGGCCGAAAGCCCAAGACGCTCCATGGCGGTCTTCAGTAGCGTGCGTCCGGCATCAGATATCTGACAGATCTCTTTCACCATCTGCGAGGGCATCATAGCATTGGAGTGCATGTAGTCAAATTCATGGAAGCGCTCCCGCTGAATCTCGCGCGCCCGTACTACGCGCTGTCGTATGGTCTCGCTGTCTTCCGACTTGCGGGTCGCGGTCATTTCATCAAAAGTCACAGGAGTTACCTCTACATGTAGGTCTATACGGTCGAGCAGCGGGCCGCTCACCTTGTTGAGGTAGCGCTGCACAAGACCAGGGGCGCACACACATTCTTTCTCGGGGTGATTGTAAAATCCACATGGACACGGGTTCATGCTGGCAATGAGCATAAAGTTAGCCGGAAAGTCCAGGGTAGTTTTGGCCCTTGATATGGTTACGCGACGCTCCTCTAGTGGCTGACGCATTACCTCCAGTGCAGTGCGTTTGAACTCCGGCAGTTCGTCCAGAAACAGTACGCCATTATGTGCCAGGGAGATCTCGCCGGGCTGGGGTATACCGCCGCCGCCCACCAGTGCCACGTCAGATATAGTATGGTGCGGTGCCCGGTACGGACGCGTAGAAAGCAGCGAAGAAACTTCACCCAGCTTGCCTGCAACGGAATGTATTTTGGTTGTTTCCAGCGCCTCATGCATCGACAGTGGCGGGAGGATAGAAGGTAGTCGCTTGGCCAGCATGGTTTTGCCCGCTCCCGGAGGTCCTATCATAATGACGTTATGGCCACCGGCGGCGGCGATCTCCAGCGCCCGCTTGATGTTCTCCTGCCCCTGCACATCCGAAAAGTCGGCCGCGTACTGGTTAGCCGAGTTCTGAAACACATCGCGTGTGTCTACTTTTACAGGTTGGATGTCTAGCTCATCATTCAGGAAGTCGATAGCCTCTTTGATATTCTCAACTCCGATCACATCCAGATTATTTACAATCGCCGCTTCGCGGGCATTGCGGGCTGGCAGTATGATGCCTTTGAACCCTTCTTTGCGGGCTTGGATGGCAATAGGCAGTACACCTTTGATCGGACGGAGCGAACCGTCGAGTGACAATTCCCCCATGATCATGTATTGTGAAAGCTTATCAGCGGCCAGCTGTCCACCGGCAGCCAGCATACCCATCGCGATGGTAAGGTCATAGGCAGCACCTTCTTTCCGGATGTCGGCAGGTGCCATGTTAATGATGGTTTTCTGGCGTTTAAGCTTGTAGCCGTACTGAGCCAATGCTGATTCGATACGCTGTTCGCCTTCTTTAATGGCATTGTCGGGTAGGCCCACCAGGAAGTACTTTGCGCCGGCACTCACGCTCACTTCCACGGTTACGGTATAGGCGTTCACGCCTTGTACGGCGCTGCCAAACGTCTTGATAAGCATAGGGGTTAGATGTTGATCTATAAATGCGATTTTGATAATTCAGATTCGCAACATTGGCCACTGCCAATTGATTCCGAGTCGATGGGGTAAAAATACAAAATGTAGTTTTACTGTTATCTGCAAACAGCAATCAACCGGCTATCAGATTGTATGAAACGCAAGTATAGCACTCTTACTTTGGAGCATGCTTTATAAAGAGGGTACAAAACAAAGGGCACGTAGTTTCAGGTATAGCTATACCTGAAACTACGTGCTCTGCGATGTCTTATACCTGTTACTATTTAAGCACAGATTCTCTTTTCAATGAGAAGAATGAGAATATGAATGACTTTGATATGAATCTCTTGCACACGGTCGGCATAGCCCTGGTGTGGAACGCGCACTTCCACGTCGCAAAGGGCGGCTAATTTGCCCCCGTCTTTGCCAGTAAGACCAACTACAGTCATGCCTTTAGACTTGGCGGCTGCGGCGGCTTTCAGCACATTGGAAGAGTTACCACTGGTGCTGATGGCGAGCAACACATCGCCGTTGTTACCTAAAGCTTCGATGTAGCGGGAAAAAACATGATCGTACCCATAGTCATTGCCCACGCAACTCATATGACTCACGTCGGAGATGGAGATGGCAGGTATAGCCTGTCGGTTGTTGCGGTAGCGTCCTGTCAGTTCTTCTGCAAAGTGCATGGCGTCGCACATGGAGCCACCGTTGCCGCACGAAAGGATCTTACCACCTGCTGCTACAGCATCAGCCATGGCATTGGCCGCTTTTTCGATGGCGGCAATATTATTAGGGTCTGCAATAAAGTTGTTGAGCGTCTGTTGCGCTTCCTGCAGCTCCTGAAGTATGATCTGGGTCATGTATTATATTAGTTGCTCGCTACAGCCATCTCCATCCGGACAGACTCTTTGTAGCTGTTGCTTCTGTATGCTTGTTTGCGCTCATACAGATCGGCCTTCAGCTCGTTGATCTTCACCTGAGCCATGTGCCTGTCGTATTTGAGCGACGTAATGTAAAGTTTTCCAATTAACAACTTTACCAGCATTAATCCGGCGCCTATTGCTCCGAGTGCTTTGTAAAGGGTGAGCGCCTGCTCTTCAGTCGCAATCTCAAATATGGCTTTATGGTCTAGCAAGTCTGTTAGCAAAAGTGCTATAAACATAGCGTAGCAAAAAACGACCACATCAGAGAGTGTCTTAAGTTCTTTCATGCTTCAAGGTTGGATTTTGGTGCAAAACTGTATCGGGCTAAGCTATAAAAAAATATGAATATACCGAAACGTTAACACTAAAATTTAATTTAAAGCAATGGTTGGTAACACAAAAGCACTAAGTGCTGCTATGATACCAGTTGCATTTGTGTAAGTTTTGCGTACAATCCGCCGTGCTGCAGCAGGTCCTCATGACTGCCACGCTCTACGATGCGGCCCTGTTGTAATACTACAATCTCATCGGCGTGCTGTATAGTACTCAGTCTATGCGCAATTACAATCGAGGTTCTGTTTTTCATCAGGTTGGTCAGTGCTTCCTGCACTAGTTTCTCCGATTCAGTATCCAGCGCCGAGGTAGCTTCGTCCAGAATCAGGATCGGTGGGTTCTGCAGAATCGCTCTTGCAATGCTAAGGCGCTGGCGCTGTCCACCAGACAAGCGGCTACCGCGGTCGCCGATCATGGTCTGATAACCTTCAGGCGTCTTCACGATGAACTCATGCGCGTTGGCAATCTTAGCAGCTGCGATCACTTCCTCTTCCGTAGCATCGGTTTTGTTAAAGGCGATGTTGTTGAAAATGCTGTCGTTGAAAAGTATAGACTCCTGCGTTACCACGCCCATCGTATCGCGCACCGACTCCATGGTATAGTCGCGGATGTCGTGTCCGTCAATCAGGATGGCTCCTGCAGTCGGGTCGTAGAAGCGCGGTATCAGGTCGGCAAGAGTGGACTTGCCACCACCGGATGGACCTACCAGTGCCACGGTTTTGCCTTTCTCAATGCTGAGGTTGATGTCCTGCAGCACAACATGGTCGCCGTAGCTGAAGCTCACATCCCGGAACTCGATTTCGTGACGGAATTCCGGCAGTACCTTCGCATTTGGCTTGTTCTTTACCTGTGGCTCCGTGTCGATTACCTGCAGAATGCGGTCGCCGGATACCAAACCGCGCTGTATGTTGCTGAACGCTGCAGACATGGCCTTCGCCGGTACAAGCACCTGCGAGAACAGGATGATGTAAGTTATAAACTCCGCCGCACTTAGGTCAGATTCTTGGTTCAGCACCATGGTGCCGCCAAAGTACAGGAGCAAGGCAACTACCGTTACACCCATGAACTCCGAGAATGGAGAGGCTAGATCGCGCTTGTATGCAATAGAGCGCTGTAAGCGGGCATAGCGACTGTTCTGGTCATGGAACTTGTCCAGGATGTACGGCTCAGCATTAAAAGCCTTGATCACCCGGATGCCGCTCAGCGTTTCGTCGATAATGGTGAGTATAAAGCTCAGTGACTCCTGGCCTTGTTGCGCGGCCCGCTTCAGGCGCTTGGCTATACCTGCGATGAGTATACCAGAGAGCGGAAGAAGGATTAGTGTGAAAAGCGTGAGCTTCACTGACATGGTAAAGAGCACGACAAAGAAAGCGATAATAGAAATTGGTTCACGGATAACCACCGTCATCGTGTTCACCACCGAGTTTTCCACTTCCTGAATGTCCACGGTAAGGCGCGTCATCAGGTCACCTTTGCGCTCGTTGCTGAAATAGCCCATGTGCAGCTGCGTCACCCGCTCATAAGTGGCGTGGCGAATTTTCTTCACCACATGCGCACGCAACGCACCTACCACCCGAAAAGCCAGGTACTTGAACAGGTTGGCCAGGAAAACAGAAATCACTACGATTATACAGACAAAAAGAAGCGCCCCCTGCCGTCCCTGCTCCAGAATGACCTGTCCGAAGTGGAAGTTAAAGAAGTCTTTGAAATACTCGATTGAGAGGCTGAATTCTGGCTTGGTCGTCACCATGGTCACGGCCTCGTCAGCGCCTACAGTTCCAAAAAGTACATTAAGCAGCGGAATAAGCAGCGTAAAGTTGAGCAGGCCGAAAATGATGCCCAGTATAGTATAGATGGTGTAAAGCGGCACAAAGCGACTGTATGGCTTTGCGAACTGCAGTATCCGGAGATAAGTCTTCATGTTGATATAGGCCATCCCTACCTGTTACAGGTATAGGAGGCTGCCCCGATTGCTCCCCGTAACACACGAGTAGCTTGCCGGAAGTTTTTAAGTATTAATGAATTACAATATTGTAGGCCGCGCTATACCTGCCGTATGCTTAGCCGCTGCAAAGATAGCTAAATTAGGACAGGTATGTATAGCGAGCTTTTAAAACGAAAACGGGGAGTCTTTATTTCTAAAGACTCCCCGCTCAAGGTATAGCTATACCTGTCTGTTAAAATTCGTGCAGTCGCTGCGCAATGTTCCAGCGCAAGGCTACAGAGGTAAACACCGTGTTTTTGCTAAGTGAGCTTACATCAGCCTCAGTGCGGCGGATGATGCCCTTCACGTCCACGAACAGGTTGTGCTTGAACTGGTAAGTGGCCGTCAGGTCGAGGTGCAGCTGGTTGGTGGTGATGCCTTGCGCGATCTCGTGGCCGTAGTTGAACGGCCTTGAGTTGTAGTCCAGGTTCACGTTGTTGCCCCAGTTGATGGTGTCGCCTTCTGCCGTGATCTCGTCCTGGCCGAAGCGGGTTGCAATGGCCTTGCCTACCAGTTGGAGGCGCGGCAGCGGCTGGTAACGGGCTATACCTACAAATTCATACAGGTTGGCGCCCATTGGGTGGGCAAGCGGCTGGCGGTTGTGCTGGTAGTTGGAGCTGCCGTCGCGGTGCTGGTAGGTATAGGGGCGTATGATGTTCACCTCACCCAGCAGGTCTAAATTAGAAAGACCAAAAGCGTCGATGTACTTGGCGCCGATCTGACCGGCTTGCTTGTTAGCCCACCAGCCATTACCGCCTGTTACTTCGTTGAGCACAAACTCGTCGAGCACCAGCTGGCCGTAAAGCTGTGCTGTGTTGAAGAGGTTCCAGCGGAAATCAAGGCCCAGCATGGCATTGTCCTGGCTGCCCAGGTTGTGCTCCACACTGCGATAAAAGATCACCGGGTTGAGGTACTGCAGCTCAAAGCGGCCTCTCTCACGACCAAAGATGATCTGCTCAAACAAACCCACATTAAAGTTGTCGGTGATGTTGATGCCGAGGCGGTGCAAGGCCATATACTTCTTAGGCAACAGGCGGTCTCCACCCCCACGACGGCGGTAGTCGGCGGTGAGCTCCTGGAACAGGTTCATGTAGTGCAGGCGCCAAACGCGGGTGTTCAGTTTCAGGAAGAAAGCCGGCGGAGCGTAGTCGGAGTATACCAGTGAGCGGTAGCCGTCGCCGATGAAGTGGCGGTCGTGGCCCAGCTGTATCTCCACATGCTTCGAGAGGGAGTAGTTCATGTAGCCGCGTGCCGTCAGGAAGTCGTAGCCGTCGCCTTTAAAGGTTTTCCAGAGTCCTTCGTGCGGCACCACTCCGTCGCGGCGGATGCGGTCCTCCACATAATCAGCAAAGCGGGCCTGGTTTTCTCCGATAAAGGTATAGAAGCCGAAACGATTGTCGATGCTACCCTCCAGCTGGATACCGCGTGTATTGACGTAACGAACGCCGCTGCTCTCGCTATCATTGCCGAGTTCCAGGTGCAGTACCGGATTTACGCGCAGGGTGAAATCCTCGGAGTCGTAGTGGTAGAGATCCGTTTTGTTACGGTAGAACGTGTTGAAGATTGGGCGCTCGCTGATGTTATCGTTTGCCTGGGTGGTGTAGTTCCAGTTGTCGTTGAGCAGGTACTGGATATTGAACATGTCGGCATTGGAGCGAGGTTCTCCAATGGCAGCCTCAGCTAGTTCAGCTACTTCTTTGCGACCGATCGGGCGTACATTGGTGTGCATCTGCGGCACTTTTGAGCCCAGCTTGATCTGGTAGCGGTCTATCAGGTGATAGGTGTCGCGGTCGTAGGGCACATACACATCCTGCGCCTGCACAGCAGGTATAGCCAGCAGACTAAGTGCCATGGCGGCAAATATATTTCTCATAAGAGGAAAGTTCTAATCAGGGGAAAGCGATTTGTAAGGTACTTATTTAGAATTCACAATATTAACAAAAACACATGAAATTGCATGATGCAGATTACCGAAAGCACGTATAGGTCAGACTTATACAGATATGGGGTCTGCACAGTTCAACGTTTTTGGCAGCCGGAGATTGCCGTACGCCCGAAAGACCTTATCTTTAGGTCATTAAAAACAGCCATGCTCATGCAAAAAGATAACCTGCACATACTCACAGCAGCCCCATCGCTTGCCAACCATTTTGTAGCCGAACTGCGCGACGTATCGGTGCAGCACGACAGCCTGCGCTTCCGCCGCAACCTGGAGCGCCTGGGTGAGCTGCTGGCCTACGAGATATCCAAAACGCTTCCTTACGAAAACCGCGACATCGTAACGCCTCTGGCTACTACCCAAACCCAGCTGCTGACGGCGCAGCCTGTGCTGGCCACTATCCTCAGAGCCGGATTACCAATGTACAATGGCATGCTTAACTACTTTGACAAGGCGTACAGTACATTTGTAGGCGCTTATAGGGTAGAGGAGCAAAACACCGAGCTGCAGATCAACATGGAGTACCTGGCCTCCACGGACCTGCACGACAAGATCCTGATTCTGGCCGACCCGATGCTGGCCACCGGTCGGTCGCTGGTAAAGTCTTATAAAGGCATGCTGCGCCACGGCAAACCAGTGCAGGTGCACATTGCCGCTGCCATCGCTTCTCCGGAGGGAGTAGCTTACATACAGCAGGAGGTTCCGGAGGCGCACATCTGGCTGGGGGCTATGGATGATCACCTGAACGAAAACTTCTATATCGTTCCCGGACTGGGCGATGCCGGCGACCTTGCATTCGGTCCGAAGGTGTAGCCATGCCCGTTCATCATGATCAGGCCCTATACCTCAGCCGACCAGGAGGCACTCTTGCAGATTTTGCGGCTCAATACGCCAACTTATTTTGCTCCTGAAGAGGAAGATGACTTTGTGCTATACCTGCATGAGCGTCTTGAAGACTACTATGTAATAGAACAGGACGGGCAAGTCGTAGGTGCCGGCGGCATCAATTACTTCGATGGCCATACCTGGGCCAGACTGTCCTGGGATCTGATACACCCTGCGTTTCAGGGCAAAGGCATAGGACGGGAGCTCACCTTGTTTCGTATCAACAAGTTAAAGGAAATGCCCGGAATGCAGTGGCTGCAGGTGCGGACGAGTCAGTTGGTGTATCCGTTTTACCAAAAACTCGGCTTTGAACTGGAGAAGGTGGA
This sequence comes from Pontibacter sp. BAB1700, assembly GCF_000277005.1. NCBI lineage: Bacteria > Pseudomonadati > Bacteroidota > Cytophagia > Cytophagales > Hymenobacteraceae > Pontibacter > Pontibacter sp. BAB1700. Next base: position 37,736 of record NZ_AKIS01000068.1, read on the forward strand.
GCAGAATTTTTGGGCGAAGGGAATCGACCTGTATCAAATGAAAATGAATCTGGGCGCTTAGTGCCTTCAAAATTTTAAACTCGCATCAGCGTTCAGAAGAGGTAGTGGAGGAGCTTCTTAAATACATGTCGGTATACCTGATCAGTATGGTCAAGTTCATAGGTGGGCCTTTGGCAGGTATGTCGCTGGGGATGGCTTACCTCGAAACCGTGCTCCTGACCGTAGCCGGTATGATGACGAGCGTGCTGGTGTTTTCGTTTGTCGGGAGGGAAGCAGCCCGATGGTACTCCCGTTATCGCCGAAACTACAACAGACCTGTATTCAGTCGCCGGAGCCGCCGGGTGGTGCGCATCTGGCGCAACTTTGGCGTTGTAGGCGTTGCCTTCTTCACGCCGCTTTTTCTTACACCCGTTTTCGGTACTATAGTAGCTGCCGTGTTCGGCGTGCCACGTCGGCAGATCTTCCTGCACATGCTCTGGAGCGGCACCATGTGGGGCTTTGTTCTGACAGGCCTGGTGTACCGTTTTCAGGAAATAGCGCTCGAGTATCTGTAAACAAAAACACCCTGCCTTATCGGACAGGGTGCACATGCTATTTCTTTTTCTTCTTTTTCGTTTTTTGCCAGAACGAGGCTCTGGGGTCACGCTTGCTATCAGGTCGCTTCTTAGGTATAGCTTTCTTTTCGTGGAAGGCACCCTTAAAGTCCGGGTTCTCACTGCGCTTCTGGTGGTCAATGTCACGGGCAATCGCCTGCTGCTCCTCAAACGTGATGTCGTGAATCTTTACCTCAGCTGGCATCGGCTCCTCTGGTATCTGCATCCGGATCAGTTTCTCGATTTTCCGGATATGATACATCTCCGCAGGGTTTGCAAAAGTGATGGCGGCGCCCACGTTCTCAGCACGACCGGTGCGACCGATGCGGTGCACGTAGTCTTCGTACACAAAAGGCACATCGAAGTTGATCACATGGCTCACCATCGTCACGTCTATACCTCTGGATGCCACATCAGTTGCTACCAGGAAGCGGACTTCGCCTCCCTTGAAAGCCTCCATGGAGTTGATGCGTGTATTCTGGCCCTTGTTGCCGTGGATGGCCCGTACTTCGCCGTACTCGCGGCGCTCTAAGAATTTGGCCACGTTCTCAGCGTTTTTCTTGCTTCGGGTAAAGATGATTACACGGTTGAAAGTTTCTCTGTCCTGAATCAGGTGCTCGAGCATGGCGATCTTGGTGCGCAGGTTGGGCACCTGGTACAGCACCTGGCTCACCGTTTCCACCGGCGTAGCCTGTGGTGTCACCTCAATGCGGGTCGGGAACTCCAGAAACTCCTCGGACAGCTCCACCACCTTCGGGTGCATCGTGGCTGAGAAAAGCAGGTTCTGGCGTTTGCGCGGCAGAACTTCCAGCAGCTGACGAATCTGCGGCATAAAACCCATGTCCATCATCTTGTCGGCTTCGTCCAGTACCAGCGTTTTGATCTCTTTTAATATAAGCTCGCCTTTCAGGTATAGCTCCATCAGTCGCTTCGGTGTGGCTACCAATATGTCAATACCTTTGTTGATGGTCTCAATTTGAGTCTTTGGGCCCAATCCGCCATAAATAACGGTATGGCGCAAGTCTGTGTACTTACCCAGCAGCGTGATATTCTCTTCGATCTGCATGGCCAGCTCGCGGTAGGGGCCAGGATAACGGCACGCGGGTTAGTGCCCTGCGCATACTTCACCTTCATCAGGATAGGCAGCAGGAAGGCTGCGGTTTTGCCGGTGCCGGTCTGGGCAATGCCCATCACATCGTGCCCGCCCATGATCACAGGTATAGCCTTGAGCTGGATAGCGTCGGTTTTTCGTAGCCGGCCTCCTCGATGGCGTTGAGCAGCTGTCGGTTCAGCTTAAAATCTTCAAACGTAGTTATTTCTTTCTCGGCTTCTTCTGCATGGTATTTCTAATCGTGTTGATATGCAAAGGTACGGGAAATTTGTGGGAGGGGGATAAAGCTGGATGTGTTGTTACGGAATTGTAGTATCTTGAATCTTATATATTGAAAGCGCCATTCAGTTTAATGTATGTTCAAAAAGATTCTTAAGTGGGTTCTTATTTTTGCAGGTATAGCCTTCATTGGTTACATAAGTGTCCTTCTGATGATCATGTCTGCCTTTGGAGCCTTTGACAGGGACTACACAAAGGAGGAGCTGATCGAGCATTACGATCTCAAACGAGCTGAAATGCATGCACTCAAATCATATTATCAATCTATTGTACCTGCCCATCATACCGTCAAAATTGAGTTTACTGACAATCAAAAGCTAAATTATTTTTCATATATCCACTTTAGATGAGGTTACAGGAAAAACATTGCGTGATAACAATTGGGACCTGGAGATAGAATCATTAAAAGTTGACTCTATGATTACTGCATTAGGCTGGTCACGTAAAACATTAAAGACCCTCAAGGCAAAATTGGATGAAGCTGGCTGCATTTCTGTAACAAACAGCACTCCTTTTAATATCGGTTTTCAGCGTAGTGGCATGGGCATGTATTTCTATAACCTGTTTGATGAGCCTATACCTGATAGCTTGAGAGCGAACTACAATGACAGCTGTACTTATGTGCTATATACAGATCAGGTAGTGCTGGAGTATGGTGGGGGAGCAGTTGGGCCACAATGTTTCCCTTGGTGAATAAGATAAGGTAAAACAACGCATGCAACCATCTCACCCCCATTAGGGTCTTTCAGGTATAGGCCTTAATCCAATGTTCCCCATGAGCAAAAGCATATTATTGTCAAGTATAGCCCTTGTGGCAATGAGTATATTTTCGGGTTGCCAAAAAGAGATGGTAGACGAAGGACCCAACACACCCAATATCCGTCCGCTGACGGTGCAGGAGCAGAAAACGGTAACCAGCTCCAATGACTTTGCTTTTAGGTCCTTTGCGGAGCTCAGCAAAGCCGAAGAGGCTGAAAATATTTTCATCTCGCCGCTCAGCATCAGTATGGCGCTGACCATGGCTTTCAACGGGGCGGATGGCGAGACAAAACAAGCCATCGGACGAACGCTAGGTTTTGAGGAAGCCTCTGATGAAGACATTAACAAATCCTTTAAAGACCTGATTGCTCTGTTGCAAGGTATAGACAGGAAAGTGATCTTTACCTCAGCCAATTCCCTTTGGCATAGCAACCTGGTACGGCTTCAGGCGCCTTTTATCAAGACGAACAAAGAGTATTTCAACGCCACGGTGCAAGGTCTAGATTTTGCTTCGCCCGCCTCTGTTGGGCAGATCAATAGTTGGGTGAAGAACAGCACCAACAATAAGATTGATAAAATACTGGATGAGATAAAGCGGGATCAGGTTTTGTTCCTGATCAATGCCATCTATTTTAAAGGCACCTGGACCTATCCTTTCGATAAAAACCTCACTAAGCCGGGGCAATTCCTGCTTGAAAATGGCAGCAGTGTCACCCATGATTTCATGACCATGAAGAAGGGCGAATATCTGCACTACCGCGACAACACCGTTGACATGATTGACCTGCCTTACGGGAACGAGCAGTACAGCATGACGATTGTGATGCCAAGCGGAGAAAATAGCGTGCAGAGCATTATTCCGCAGCTAAGCCCAGCCAACTTGTCTAGGTGGCTTGCAGATGGGCGCAAGGTAAGCTGGGAGCTGCAAATGCCTAAGTTTAAAATGGAGTACGAAGAAGAACTGAACGCCATGCTGATCGACCTGGGTATGGGCGTCGCTTTTTCGGGTGGGGCGGACTTCAGCCGCATGGTAGAGGGGCATAATAACCTGGCGATCTCACAGGTGAAGCACAAAACCTTTGTGGAAGTAAATGAAGAAGGCACAGAAGCCGCAGCTGTCACCTCAGTGGGTATAGAGTTGACTTCTATGCCAGCCAGCTACCGAGTAGACCGCCCCTTCGTATTCATGATCCGCGAAAAATCCTCAGGTGCCATCCTGTTCATCGGCAAACTGATGCAGCCTTAATTGCGGGAGGTATAGTTTTTATCTTCAAGGTATAGCAATCAGGCGCTTTTGTGCGGGAAACTTTGCTAATGTGTGTTAACTTTGTCTAGCACATACCTTAGCAGCATGAAATCTATCCTGATAAAGAACGCACAGCTTGTAAACGAAGGAAGCACCACCACAGCCGATGTATTGGTAAAAGAAGGCCGCATCGCACAGATAGGACAGGGTATAGAAGCCAAAGCCGACGAGACGATCGACGCCACCGGCCTGCACTTGATTCCCGGTGCCATCGATGACCAGGTGCACTTTCGTGAGCCGGGGCTCACGCACAAGGCAAACATCGAGACTGAGGCGAGAGCAGCTGTGGCAGGCGGTACTACATCGTTTATGGAGATGCCGAATACGGTGCCAAATGCCATAACGCAGGAACTGCTGGAAGATAAGTATAAGATTGCCGCTGAGACCTCACTGGCAAACTACTCCTTCTACATAGGTGCCACCAACGATAACCTGGCGGAGGTGTTGCTCACCAACCCAAACACGGTTTGCGGCATCAAGATTTTCATGGGTTCTTCCACGGGGAACATGCTCGTAGACAATGAGCAGACGCTGGACCAAATCTTTGCGAAAGCCAAACTGCCGATTGCCGTGCATTGCGAGGACGAGCAGACTATTCGCGATAACATGGCCATCTATGAAGAGAAGTACGGCGAGGATATACCTGTGAAGTGCCATCCGGAGATTCGCAACGAAGCGGCCTGTTTTAAATCATCCTACCTGGCCGTAAAGCTGGCTGAGAAGCATAATACCCGACTGCACATCCTGCACATCTCCACGGAAGAAGAACTGAAGCTGTTCCGCAATGACATTCCGCTGGAGCAGAAGCGTATAACCGCTGAAATATGCGTACACCACCTGTGGTTTGATAAAGAAGACTACGACAAGTTCGGTACTCAGATCAAGTGCAACCCGGCTATAAAAGAGCACCGTCACAAAGAAGGCCTGTTACAAGGACTGCTGCATGACAAACTCGATGTGATCGCCACTGATCATGCCCCACATACCTGGGAGGAGAAGCAGGGCAAGTACAAGCAGGCACCAAGTGGCGTGCCGCTGGTACAACACTCCGTGCAGATGATGCTTGAGTTCGTAAAGCAGGGCAAACTGACGATCGAGAAAGTGGTGGAGAAAATGGCACACGCGCCAGCTATCCTTTTCAACGTACGCGAACGTGGCTACATCCGTGAAGGCTACTGGGCTGACCTGGTGCTGGTAGACCTGAACAAGTCTTATACCGTTTCCAAAGACAATACCTACTATAAATGCAACTGGTCACCTTTCGAAGGCCATACCTTTAGCAGTACCATCACCCATACCTTGGTTTCCGGGCACCTTGCTTTTGCCAACGGCACATTCGATGAGAGCAAGAAAGGAGAGCGCCTTTTGTTCGACAGATAGTTCCGTGATTTAATAAGATAGGTATGGAAAGCATTATGTCGCTGCAGTATGATTGGGTGAAAGGATCGCGGGAAGTGCTCCTGCAATACTGTGAAACCATATCAGCAGCAGACTTTTGCCAGGAAAACAGCTCAATTTGGGAGAGGAAGCATCCGGAACCTGCTGGAGCATATCGCGAATACCTATGAATTCTGGCTTGGTGAGCAGGCGCTGCAAAAGGAGGTGGCATTTACATCCTACGAAGCTGTTCAGAACATTAAAGATGCCTGGCTACTGTTCCAGGAGATAGATAAACTGGTAGAGGAATTTGTTGCGAGCTTTGGGCGAAGTTATCTTACAAACCTGGAGGTCAGTATCAACGATACGAGTACCAAAGCAAACCTGCTCAAGCTGTTTACCCACGTCATCACGCATGAGTATCACCACAAAGGCCAGATTCTGTCGCTGAGCCGGCACCTGGGCTATGTTCCGGTTGATACCGATATTATGCGCTAGATTAAAACAGGGAATTACCTTTGATAGAGAACCTCAGGTAGGAGAATATAGGGAATAAGCAAATGGAGTTAACAAAGTTCAAGGAGTTGCATGCCCGCTTTTTTGGGAAAAAACTGCCGGAGGAAGTGCTTCAGTCGGAGGAATTCGAGGCGTACGAAGAAGCTATCCATGAAGACGAAGCCTGCTATAACTGGGCAATTACCGATAAACTAAAGAGCAAAGGCTTTGCTTATGAAAGTTACTGTTGCCTGATGATGGCTGACAAGGTATACGAAAGCCTGGATACCGACGGAGAGATCAGGTATGACGATCCGGAAGTAGTGATCAATCAGTGGGATGAAGGACTGTACGGTATACCTGTGCACAATGGCAGCGCCACCATGGTCGTGA
>NZ_AKIS01000069.1:0-37383 GCF_000277005.1 Pontibacter sp. BAB1700
ATAGAATAAAACCACCAGGTTTTCAGATTATAATTTTCCATTATGATCAATATATAGTTAACAACCTATATATCAACTTCATAAATTTGCTGGTATAACATCGGATTTTCATTGATAAAATTCTACCAACCAGTCAATTTATGAAACCCAGTATTGCTTTCTCCGGCTCGACAAGAAGCGGGATTGGCTATGACGTTTTCAAAACTTATTTGAAAAGGCTGTCATTGCTTCTTTTCTTTTTAGGGGGGCTCGCTTTATCGCATGTTGCCCATGCCCAAACCCAGTATACTCACGATTTCTCCACCCCTGCAGCTCTAAGCGGTAAAGAAGAAAATGGATTCTACAACACAAAGGCTATTATTAATATTGGCGGGGTAGAGTATGAACTGTCAGGTATAATAAATGGTAATTGGGAAAATAGAAGTAACGGAGGTGCCAACAATAGCGGCAGCTTATACTTTAGTACCGCTGCGACAACCGGCTTTACTATAAAGCGTAAAGACGGCCAACGATTCAAATTTTATGGACTCTGGCTAAGCTATGACTGCTTCAGTGATGCAACATATTATCCACCGCCACACCTTACCGTAACTTATACAGGGAGCAGTCTGCCGCAGGAGATATTTAATGATCGAAACCGACAGGGGTTGGTGCTTTCAAAAGATGTAGAAGTTAGCTCAGTAACATTCTACTTTTCAGGTCTCCATACCTTAAACCTCGACAACCTGGTAGTTGGTCCTGCTGGCGCTCCCTTGTCCGGTAATGCCAACCTCTCCAACCTGACTCTCTCAGGCACTACGTTGTCACCGGCATTTAATGCCAATACAGTTAGCTACACGGCAAGTGTAGCCAATACCGTAGCCTCGGTTACAGTCACTCCAACCAAAGCAGATGCCAATGCTACTGTGAGTATCAACGGAACCGTGCTGGCCAGTGGCGTGACCTCCAGAGCAGTTAATTTGAATGTTGGCTCCAACTCAATTCCTGTTGTCGTAACAGCACAGAACGGGACCACTAAAACTTATACTGTAAACGTAACACGGGCTGCACCCATTGTGTCGCCTCCGCCTGTGGCTGGGTATGTGAATGCGCTTCAGTTCGACGGTGTAAACGATTATGTGGAGATTCCGTCCCAACCTTCCAACCAGTTCGATTCTGAAACAGAGTTTACTGTTTCGCTTTGGTTCAAGGCAAACAGTATGAATAGAGCCGGTCTTTTCAGCAGACCTTCAGGTGGTGGCGATATGCAGTTCTGGCTGAGTGCAGAAAACGGTACATTTACCTACGGAATCGACAAGCATGGAACTGGCTGGACCTGGCTCAGTACCGGAACAGCTTATAAACTGGGAGAGTGGGTACAAGTAACCACTGTAAGACGCAATGTTGGTGGCGAGCGCAGAATGGAAATCTATGCCAACGGCGTTTTAATTGGTTCAGATAGAGTAAACTACACATCTTCAGCATCCAATGCATCCATACGCATTGGTACTGTCATTAATGCAGATGAGAGCTTTGCCAACGGGCAGATAGATAACGTGTCGCTTTGGAAAAAGGCGCTGACTGCAGAAGAGATCAAAACACTTGGAGCCACTACTCTGAGCGGCAACGAAGCGGGGCTAGCAGGTTACTGGCGCTTTGATGAGACATCGGGCACTACAGCGTATGATGCAACAGCTAACGCAAACCATGGCACACTCAGAAATATGGATCTGGCAACTGCCAGAGTTAGATCAACGGCTGGTGATATCATTACCAAAAAGAATGTAGCCTACGCTGGTAAACTGACAGGTAGCGACCCCGAGGGTAAGCCTTTGAGCTATAGCCTGGTAACCGGGCCATCCAAAGGCACGCTCGTAATCAATGCCAACGGAACCTTCACGTATACACCAAATACAAATGCGGTTGGTACTGATAATTTCTCTTACAGGGTAAGCAACGGAACCACTGTCTCCAATACAGCTACTATCAATGTAACGATCGTTGAGCTGGCCGCCCCTTCAGTTCCGGACCTGCTCAGCTCCAGCGATACTGGTATAAGCAACAGCGATAACATCACGAACGATAACACGCCAACTTTTTCCGGAACGGCGACGCCTGGTTATACCGTCACCCTGTATTCCGGTGGTAGTGCGGTTGGAACTGCTCAGGCTGATGCCTCTGGTAAGTGGACAATAACAAGCAGTAGCCTGGCAGATGGAGCCCACAGTATGACGGCAATAGCGGTGGACGGAACAGGAAGTCAAAGCCCCGCTTCAGCCGCCTTAACTGTAGTGATTGATACAACGGCTCCTAACACTACCATAACCGCTAGCCCTGCTGCTGCTACAAACGCCACCAGCGCTACCTTTACCTTCACAAGCGACGAAACTGTCAGTACCTTCCAGGCAAGCGTGGATGGCAGTCCGTTTACCATTGCTGCTTCACCGCTTACACTGACGGGCTTGAGCGAAGGCACGCACACCGTACAGATACAGGCCATGGATGCAGCCGGAAATCTGGATCCTACGCCGGCCTCCTATACCTGGACGGTAGACGCAACGGCTCCGGCCGTAACGGGCATCACCCGCCACAATCCAGCAACAGCAACCACCAACGCGACCACCGTTACCTTCCTGGTTTCCTTCAGCGAGGGAGTTACAAGTGTTGATGCAGACGATTTCTCTTTGGCAACTACAGGGGGGGTAACAGGCACCGTTTCAGGCGTAAGTGGTGCGGGAACTAGATACGAGATAACAGTCTCTAACATCAGTGGAAGCGGCACCATGCGTCTGGATGTAATGGCAAGTGGAACCGGGATCACAGATGCAGTCGGGAACGGGCTCAGCGGAGGGTATACCGCTGGTCAGACATATACAATAGACACCACCAGCCCGGTTATCACCTCCGTTTCTGTACCTGCCAATGCTACGTACAGCGCAGGTCAGCACCTGGACTTCACGGTTAACTTCAGTGAAGCCGTGACTGTAGCTACCGAAAACGGTACCCCAATGCTCGGCCTTACCATAGGCGCTGCTTCCCGGCAGGCAGTTTATCAGAGCGGCTCGGGCACAACTGCGCTGACCTACCGCTATACCGTGCAGCCAGGCGAGATTGATACGGATGGTATTGCGCTGGCAGTTGGTATTACCCTGAATGGCGGAACAATAACCGACGCGATCGGCAATGCAGCTGTCTTGTCGCTGAACGGGGTGGCCTCAACAGCCGGTGTTCTGGTAGATGCTGTTGCGCCAACAATCACGTCTATCACCCTACCCAACGACGGCACTTACAACCTGGAGCGGGAGCGCTACTTGCTGTTCAGTGTAGAATTCAGCGAAAACATGCAGCGCACGCAGGGCTCATACCTTGAGCTACGTGTTGGCACACAAATCCGCAAGGCTACCTTGGACTGGGCTTATGAAAGTTCTGCTTATTATGCCTATGCGGTACAGGAAGGGGAGCAGGGCGCAGGCCTGGAGGTGCTGGCCCTGAAATCGGACGCCACAATGCCAACCGATATGCAAGGCAATGTACTGAGCACAGGCTCAACGTTTCCTATCACGCGCAGCAATGTGCGTGTAGACGGTATTCGTCCTCTAATCACGGGGTTGACGGTGCCTGCCAATAAGATCTACAAGCAGGCGAGCACCTGGACTTCACGGTACGCTTTAGTGAGAAGGTAGAACTCCGCGAGGCAGGACCTATATTCGGTCCCCTGAGCGCCAGAGCTGCAAGCGAGCCGGAACTGGAGCTGCCAGCACCACCGGCGGACGGAAATCCTTTTATTCCGCTTAAGATAGGTGAAAAAGTAGTGCTGGCCTGTACAACCAGGGAAGCGGCACCGAGCAGATCTCCTTCCGCTATACCGTGCAGGAGGGAGAACTGGACATGGATGGAATTGAGGTAGCGCCATTGATTATGACGGCGGATAACCTCATCCCCGGCCCAAGACCTATGGCGAGTAGCACGCCGCCTGCCGGAAATTTCACCATCACTGACCTGGCAGGTAACTACGCCGATGATCTGATGTTTGATGAGGTGCCTGTTACCACTGGGGTGCTGGTAGATGCCGTGGTTCCAACCCTGCAGTCTGTCAGCATAGCCTCCAACAATAGCAATACGGCAGTAGCAAAAGTCGGGGACGTAATCACACTGCAATTCGTGGCCAGCGAAGCGATCCAGCTAACGGTGCTGATTGCCGGGAATGCGGCAACAGTAGTGAATGTTTCTGGTTCGGAGTATCGCGCGACCTACACCATGACTGCTGCCAGCAACGAAGGCAACGTACCATTCAGCATCAACTTCAGCGATCTAGCGGGCAATGCAGGTGCAGCTGTCAGCGCTACCACTAACAGCAGTAGCGTTACCTTCGACAAAACAGCGCCGACCGGAACGCTCGCCATCAACGGCGGGGCTACCCACACGGCCGCTACGGAAGTTACGCTGAGCATTTCGGCAACCGACGCCCTGACCGGCGTGGCCGACATGCGCTTCTCCAACGACAACACCACCTGGAGCGACTGGATGCCTTTCGCGACAAGTCAAGCCTGGACACTACCTGCTGTAAACGGCAACCGCCAGGTATACGCCCAACTGCGCGACGGTGCCGGCAACATCGGTACGGCGGAGGCGCAGATCATCCTGGACAATGTGCCGCTCACGCTCACACTCACCAGCGATGTGCAGGCTGCTACCAACAAGCCATTCGATGTAACCTTCACATTCAGCAAAGCCGCTACCGGTTTCACGATAGCAGACCTGACAGTGGTAAACGGCACGGCTTCCAACCTGGTGACCGCGGACAATAAGGTATACAAGGCGACCATAACCCCTGCTTCGGAGGGAGAAATAAGAATAAGTGTGGCAGCCGGTGTAGCAGTTAATGTAGCGGGCAACCTGAATGCCGCCTCCAATTCCATTACGACACTGTACGATACTACGCGACCTGCTGTGGTTGTCAGCACAAGCGCTTCCAGTCCTGTTAACAGCGCCTTCACAGTTACTTTTGAATACAGCGAAAACGTGTCAGGTCTTGCTGCAACAGGTATAGCCGTTAGCAACGGTACGCTTTCTCAATTCAGCCAGGTGGACGGTCGACGCTACAGTGCGCTGGTAACGCCTGTGACAGCCGGTGAAGTAGCCGTACAGGTGCCTGCCAATGCAGCGGCTGACGCGGCTTCGAACGGTAACTTGCCTTCCAACACGCTCGCCGTGGTATATGATGCTGACCGTCCAACCGTGGTGTTGGCAAGCACTGCCCCGAACCCGATCAACAGGTCTTTCCAGGTAAGCGTTACGTTCTCCGAGCCTGTAACAGGATTTACAGCGCAGGATATAACAGTGGTAAACGCTATGCTCTCCGGTCTGACAACAACTGATAACCAGCACTTTACCGTGGAGGTAAGCCCGCTGGCAGATGGACTGGTAACGGTTTCGGTGCCGGCTAATGTAGCCCAGGACGCGGCAGTCAATGGCAACACGGCTTCTGCAGTACTCTCCAGAACCTTCAATACTACCAGACCTACACTTGCCCTCTCCACTACTGCAACCAACCCAACCAACGCTGCTTTTGAGGTGAACTTCACTTTCAGCAAAGAAGTTAGTGGCTTTGAAGTAGGAGACATTGCAGTGAACAACGGAGCGGCCTCTGCCTTCACGCAGGTTTCTGCTCAGGTATACACAGCCCGCATCATACCAACTGCGGAAGGCGAAGTAATTGTGAGTGTGGCAGAAAATGTGGCCCAAGATGCGGCTGGCAACGGCAACACGGCTGCCACAGCCCTGAAACTGAACATTGACAAGACACAGCCAACTGTTGTACTGGCTTCCAGTACTCCTGAGAAGCTGAACGCCGCCTTCGAGGTAACTGTCACCTTCAGCGAAGCGGTAACCGGATTTACTGCTGCTGATGTGACGGTTGTAAATGGTACGGTGACAGCCTTCGCGGCGAAAGGTGACAAGGAATATACCTTGCAAATCACACCGCAAGCGAATGGGGAAGTGCGCGTATCTATTGCTGCCGGTGTGGCGCAGGATGCAGCGGGTAACCTAAACCTGGCCTCCGAGCAGCTTATCCGACTCTATGACACGACAAGGCCAGCCGTGATAGTGGCCACAGCGGTGACCAGCCCTGTCAATACCGCCTTTACCGCGCGCTTCACCTTCTCAGAGTCTGTGAAAAGCTTTGAGCTGAACAATATCACGGTAGAGAATGGAAGCGTTTCTAATCTAATTAAAGAAAGCGCTACGGTATACACAGCCCTGGTGACACCAAGTGCAAATGGTGTGGTGACAGTTTCCGTGGCTGAGAATGTGACGCGGGATGCGTTTGGTAACGGCAACCTGGCTTCTAACCGACTGCAGCTAAGCTACGATGTGACCCAGCCAGCGCTGGTGCTGTCGACTACTGCTGCGGATGTGGCGAAGGGCCCATTCGAGGTGACCTTTACCTTCAGTAAAGCTGTGGCAGGATTTGAGTTGCAGGATATCGCTGTGACTAACGGTGCTGCTTCTGCCTTTACGCAGGTGTCTGCGCAGGTATACACTGCCCTAGTAACACCGCTGGCCGATGGCGAAGTAGGTATAGCGGTAGCAGCTGACGTAGCTCGCGATGCTGCCGGAAACGGTAACCTGAAGGCTGATGCTTTAACCAGAATGTACGATGCTACCAAGCCAACCTTGGTGCTGAGCACAGAAGCCAATAGTCCGATCAACGCTGCCGTCGAAGTCGTGTTTACGTTTAGCGAGCAGGTTTCTGGTTTTGCCCTGGCTGACGTAGCAGTGACTGGAGGAACTGTATCGAACCTTGCACCTGCCGCAGGCGGCAAGGTATACACCGCTACCATCACGCCATCTGCTGAAGGAGAAGTGTCCGTAAGCGTTGCTGCAGATGTGGTAGAAGATTTGGCCGGTAACGGCAATCTGGCCTCTAACACACTGCGCCTGCAGTATGACAAAACCCGTCCGGCAGTCACGCTGGCTACCACGCTCCGGCCCTGACCAACGCCGCTATACCTGTCACGATCGAGTTCAGTGAAGTTGTAACCGGCTTAGATCTGGCTGACATCTCCGTCACCAACGGTACAGCTGCTGACCTGACGAAGATAAGTGAAACAAGGTACAGCGCCCTGGTGACACCAGCTGCTGACGGAGAAGTAAGCATCGTCCTTGCCGAAAACAAAGTAGCGGACGCAGCCACGAACGGCAATACAGCCTCTAACCAACTGACCCTGACTTATGATGGCAAGGCACCTGCTGGCTACGCCATCGCTTGGAGCGCTGACCGTGTGGATGTATCGAACCTGGAGGATATGGCGCTGCTGCTCACAGGTGCTGAACCGGGTACGACCTATACCTATCGCATCACCAGCGCCCAGGAAAACACAGAAGTTTCCGGTACGGGCGAGGTGACAGAGCAAAGCGTGCGCATCGAGAACCTTGACCTGGAGAAACTCCAAGATGGCACGTTGACCGTGCAGCTATACCTGACGGACAAGGCCGGAAACAAGGGAGCGGAAGTAACGGCGCAGGTAGTGAAGATTACCCGCAACATCGCTTCTGTGACGGAGCCAGCCATAATCGAGGTGCCGATCCGTACGAAATTCGAGCAGGTTTCGCTGCCGGCAACTGTAGCAGTTACCTACTCTACCGGCGAGACAGCGCAAGTGAAAGTACGCTGGGAAGCCGGTACCTACGATGGCACCAAAGCCGGACCTTATGTGCTGACCGGTATACTGGAACTGGCCGAGATGACGACCAACCTGGATAACCTGACTGCCAAAGTAACCGTGGAAGTGCAGCCGAACAAAGTGCCAACTGTACTTGCCTTCAGCGCCACCAACTTCAAACCAGATGCGACGGCAGCAGATGTGATCGGTACGCTGACTACCACTGACCCGGACGACACCGAGTTTGTCTATACCCTGGTAAGCGGCGAGGGCGATGTCCATAATGCACTCTTCGAGATCCGCAGCGACCAGGTATACCTGAAGTCGAACAACGGCCTGTCAGGTATGACTTCCTTCACCATCCGCGTACGCAGCACCGACCCATACCTGAACACGATCGAGCGCACCTTCACGCTGACCAAGCAGGCCTATGACCGCACCGTGGACCAGCTCAAGATCGTCAACGCTTTCTCTCCGAACGGCGACGGCATCAACGACAACTGGACCATCCCGGAGCTCCGCTTCTACAACCAGGTCTACATCCAGGTGTTCGACCGCTCGGGTGTGCGCGTGTTTGAGACTACTGATCCGGAGAAAGGCTGGGACGGACGCGGCCCGAACGGACAGATCCTGAAAGGTGCCTTCCTCTTCACGGTGGAGGTGAAGGATATCAACTGGGTGAAAAGAGGTGTGGTGACAATCCTTAGCAAGTAATCAACATGAAAAAGTTAATCCTATCTATACTATTCGTTGCTTCTGCTCTGGGCGTGAGTGCCCAGAACAGAAAGCACATTGCCAACTTTCAGCTGTTTCAGCAATACTACAATCCTTCGCTGACAGGCTACGAGGGCTCTATGCTCAAAGGCTTCCACCGCAACCAGTGGACGGGCTTTGAAGGAGCGCCCCGCACCTACTTCGCCTCCGCAGAGCTGGATCTCGCGGACCTGACTGCCTGGCGAAAAAGTGACATGCTCCGAACCCGGCAGGATGATTACTACAACCGCCAGGTTGGTGCCAAGCATGCTTTCGGCCTATCAGTGCTGCAGGATGAGTTCGGACCCTTCTCCGAAAGTCAGGTGCAGTTGGGCTATGCCTCGCGAGTGCGCCTTTCAGAAAGGCTGAGCCTGCGCTGGGGCGGTGCCGTCGTGTACAATGCCCAGCGCCTGGACGGCAACAGGCTGACGGTGGACAACGAAAGCGATCCGGAGTTTCAGGGTGTGCTAGGGCAGCGCCTGCGCCAGGGCAAGCTCGACCTGAACCTGGGCTGGACGCTCACGGCTGATAACTTCTACATCGGTTATGCGATGCAGGACGTGACCAAAGGGGGGATTGTGTCGGGTGGAGACGAGTTCCTGCAGGACCTCTATACCCGCAAGCACCTCGTGCAGGCGGGCTACCGCACGGCGATCTCCGATGAGTTTGGCTTGGTGGCCAATGCCATGTTCCAGTATGACAACAAGTTGAAAGAGAGCGCAGAGCTGCAACTTAAGGCCATCTTTCAGAACATGGTTTGGCTGGGAGGCAGCTACCGCCAGGACCTGGCCTGGAGCGCTACCGCCGGGTTGCGTCTGGATCAGTTTCGCATCGGCTATGCCTACGAGATTCCGATTCAGAACGCCCGCCACGTGAGCCGGAGCACGAACGAGATCTCCCTCACCTACAACCTGATCCCGGTGAAATATCCGAAGTACGGCAGACAAATAACCATCTGGTAAAGCGAAGTGAACATGAAGAAGATTGTATACACCATTGGATTGATTTTAGGGACCCTGACCGTAGGGCAAGCCCAAATAAAACTTCAGGAGACGAACGTTGAAATGGCCGGCGTAGCGCTGGTAGGAGAGGACATGCTGCTTGTGACCAAAAAAGAGGACGGCGGCCAGTACCTCTACACCGCCCGTCTCGGCGAGACGGAGACTACGGAGCGGGCCAATGCTCTTAATGCCGGCCACATCAATGCTGTGGTTGGCGGCAACCTGGCGGCGGGCGAAGTGTACGTCTACCATAAGTCGGGCAGGAGAGAGGAGCGAATCACAAAGTATACCTGGACAAACGGCGAGTTCGTAAAAGGCGAGGATATTCCTGTGCCACGTCTGCGCAACCACTCTTACAACCTGGGCCTATACCTGACCGAGGACCGGCGCCATCTCTATATCGCCGCCGAACTGGCAGGCTCACAGGGCTACGACGATCTATACCTGAGTGAGTGGAATGGCAAGTCGTGGTCACGCCCGCGCAACCTGGGCAAGCAGGTCAACTCAAACCTCGCGGAGTTCGCTCCTTTCGTACGCAACGATTCTTTGTATTTTTCCCGTCAGGAAGGCGAGACAGCCTACATCTACGGAGCCGCTTTGCGTGATGGTCAGCCAGGAGCGGCAGTGCGCTTAACTGGTATGGTGAACGAAAAGGAAACCTACAATGCCTACTTCAGGAAAAGCGCTGACCATACCTTATGGGTGACCGGCACTGCCAAGGAGCAGCCGCGCTATGTTGCTTACCTGCTGGGAGACCTGCCTGCTACTGCAGTCGCAGCGCCTGTTGAGGAGCCTGTTTCTGAACCACAGGTAGAAGTGGTGCCACAGCAGATCGCACTGGAGGAGGTTGCTCCAGCTGAGTCAGAAGTTATTGCTGAAGAGTCGGTGAAAGCTAAGCCTATGCGTGCCGCGACCCCATCGCTGGTACTCTATAACGAGTTTAACCGCGTGCACCTGAGCCTAAGCGAACTGGCTGGTTTGTCGCGCTTCCTGCGCCAGCAGCCAGACGGAACAAGTTTTGTCATCAAAGGCTATTCGGACGGCTACGGGGAGCCTGCGGCAAAGCAGCGGGTGAGCGAGCAGCGTGCGCAGAGTGTGAAGGAGTACATCCAGCGCTACTTTGGAGCCAAGGATTTCCAGGTAGAAATAGAGGGGGAAGTACTCCCGGGCAAGGGCAAAGCGCACCGTAAGACGGAGCTATACCTGGTGCAATAGTGCGATATTGTTTGTTGCTGGCAGGATAGGAATGCAGGAAGTTACTCTTAAAAGAAGTAGCTTCCTGCTTTTTTTTATGTGGCACGGTTTGTCCCAAAAAGACTGTTCTTACGCGTAATCCTTCCAGTGCGCACTAGCAGGAAGTGTAAATTATTTCCGGGTCAGATTTATACTTGAAAAAACCTCTACCTGTAATTGACAACCTCTGCGCGTTGAAAACTTCAATTTACCCATTCTAAGACAGCAAAGCTTCGATATCTTATTTTTAATATATATAAAATATATGTATTTTGTAGTACTTTTTAGGTTGCCACTAGATCTGCGGTAATGTTTGTATGCAGATTTCCTGTCTGCCTGCAAAACAAACTTAACTTAGTTTCTATGAAGTACGTGCTGCTCTCAGGCCTGTTCCTGTTCTCGTTTTTTATTCCGGAACTGAAAGCTCAAAGCCAGAAAGGGGAATTAAAAGGCCTCCTCCTTGATGAAGCAACCAAAGGGGCTCTCCCTTACGCCACAGTCGCCGTGTATACAGCTGCAGACACCGTCATGGTAACATACAGGATGAGTGACGAGAAAGGCAGCTTCCGTGTACCCGGTCTTCCGCTGGATCAGCAGCTCCGGGTAGTAATTACTATGATGGGCTTTAAAGTATACAGAAAAGAATTCAAGCTCACACCGGACCAGGCATCTCTCGACCTTGGTGTCATCAACATGGAGCAGTCGTCTAACCTGCTCAATGAAGTGCTGATTGTAGCAGAAACTCCCCCGGTTCTGGTCAGGAACGATACACTTGAATTTAATGCCTCCTCCTTCAAAACCCTGCCCACCGCCTTAGTGGAAGACCTTTTACGCAAATTGCCAGGTGTTACTGTCGATCAACAGGGCAACATTATGGTGTATGGCAAGTCAGTACAGAAGATACTTGTGGATGGGAAAGAGTTCTTTGGCAGCGACCCTAAAATAGCCACACGCAACCTGCCGGCAAATGTGATCGACAAAGTATAGGTAATGAACGACCCGGAAGCACTACGCCGCGACCCCGATATGCCTTTTATGGAAATTCCGCAGGTAATTAACCTAACCTTTAAAAAAGGAATTAAGAAGGGGGCCTTTGGCAAACTATATGGCGGTGCAGGTACAAAAGAAAGATATGAAGTGGGGGGGATTGTCAATATGTTCCGCGACACCTCGCAGGTAAGTATTATTGGGTACTCCAATAACCTTAACAGGGCCAGTTTTGACTTTGCCGACATCAGGAGAATAGGAGGTTTTGCCCGTAGCGGCTTTAACAGTATTGGGATGAATAGTAATGGAGGAATCTCGGTTAATGGGATTTCTTTTGGAGGTATGGGCCAAGGTATACAGCAGTCTTCGGGTGGGGGCGCCAACTTTAACACGGTAACAAAGCGGGGTACTAAAGTGAACCTGCAGTACTTTTTTGGCGACAGCAGAGAAGATCTGAACCAGGTGGTTAATTCGGAGCAGTTTCTGAAAAGTGACACCCTCAACAGCCGCAGAAACAGAAGGCAAATCAGCAGAAGCGAAAGCCACCGCATTGGCGGAAAGATAGAGTGGAAACTCGGCCCCCTTACTACCTTAAGTATAAATCCAAGTGTTCAATTCTCTTACCATAACGCTAACCAAAACGCTTATACGAACACCTTCCGGCACAACGGAAACCGACTGAATGAAAGTACCAATGAAGAAAATATAAGCGGAGAGGGCATGGGCTTTGGGAACCTCCTTCAATTTGAACGCAGCTTCGAAAAGAAAGGAAGGCGACTGACACTATTCAGCAGAATGAACCAGTATTCTTCATTACAGGACCAAATTAACGAAGCGGAAAACATTTTTTACCAGCCCGACCCAACAGCAACGTTACTTGATCAGTTGCGGAATACCGATCAGAACGACTTCGAGGTATACAATACGCTCTCCTACACGGAGCCTCTCAATGAGTCCGTAAGCGCTACTTTCACGCTAAATTCAGAGTATTTCAATAATGACAATGTGTTAGCCACGTACCTGGCAGATCCCGAAACCGGAGAGTATGATAGGATTGAAGCAGGGCTGTCGAACGGACTCGACAGAAGCGGATGGCGAAACTATTTTACCTCAGGCCTTAGATGGAAGATTAAGGATGTAACGCTTCAGCCTGGTCTCCGCTTTACTGCATTAAACATCAACAACAGGTTTCAGACGATCCCAGACATTAAGCAGAATTACTTTTATGTATTCCCTAACCTCAATGTAACCTGGAAGCAATTAAACTTAAGCTACAGTGTAAATCTGCAGGAACCCACGGCAGCCTACCTGCAACCCGTAGTGGACAATACAAACCCGCTGTTTATTTCTTATGGAAACCCAGCCTTAAAGCCTACGGTAGCCAATACGCTTAGCATGAACTACAGAAAATTCGACAACAAGAAGTCTATCAACTATAATGCTAACATGTACGGCACTGTCCGAAACAATTTCATAACCAGAGCCCGGACGATTGATGAAAACGGTGTGCAGACGAGCAGACCTGTTAACACAGACGGTAACTGGATGCTGAGTGGAAGAGGTGGTTTGATGAAAGATTTTAAGTATGACAAGAATAAGTTTTCGATCGGAGGCAACATGCAGGTTAACTATGATAGAACACTTATATTGTTAAACGGTTCTCAAAGCTTCAGCCAGAGCTGGAATT
The DNA here is from genome assembly GCF_000277005.1 of Pontibacter sp. BAB1700. NCBI lineage: Bacteria > Pseudomonadati > Bacteroidota > Cytophagia > Cytophagales > Hymenobacteraceae > Pontibacter > Pontibacter sp. BAB1700. The sequence goes on from NZ_AKIS01000069.1 coordinate 13,308, forward strand.
TCAGGCCTGGAATGGAGGCCAGGATGAACCTGGATGATAAGCTTGAATTGAGCCAATCTTTTGATGTGAGCCACAGACGTAGTACTTACGAAAACAATGCCTTTAATAACTTAAGTATCAGCACCCGAATCTCCAAATCGGAGATAGTGGTGCGAATGCCGAAAAGAATTGTTTGGGAAGCTACTTTCGACTATTGGTATAATTCCAACATGGCGCCTGGCCTGCAGAACAGCTATGGCAGACTGAACGCAGGGGTTACGTTGCTGTTCATGAAAAACGACCGTGCCCAACTGAAACTCTCAGTTTACGATCTGTTAGATCAGAATATTTCAGCCAACAGGCTTATAAGGGAAAACCTGATTGAGGATTATCAGACCGAAATGCTAACACGGCACGGAATGCTCACTTTTACCTATAACATCCGCAATTTTGGCGGCAAAGTCGGTGGTAGACAAAATTCTCTTTTCCGGTTCTAAGGTAAATAGCCAGCTCCAGCTAAAGCACCGCATTAAAAATCCTGCAGAATCATCTTTTGCAGGATTTTTAATTTGATGTTATAAAAGATTGAGCGTGATGCAGCTTAAACTTCCAAAAGCCTCCTTTTCTATACCCAAGCCAGCTGTTGCATTTTTTTCAATATAACGGCTCTTCTATATTACAATCCGGGAGCTTTCTCCTAAATTACATACCTCCAAAAGACCGCTCCTGCGTGTAATTCGTAAAGAGTAGGCATTACACTTACCTTATAACAAAAACACAACCATGGCGACAGGACTTCTTGCGCTTTTAGACGACGTAGCAGCACTGGTAAAAGTCAGTGCGGCAAGCCTGGATGACGTGCCCACGCAAGTGGCAAAAACGACCGGCAAAGTATCCGGCATTGTGATCGACGACACGGCCGTGACACCCAAATATGTAGTAGGCCTTGACCCGAAGCGGGAGCTTTCCATTATCTATCAGATTGCGAAAAGGTCGCTTATCAACAAAGCGATCTTTCTGGGGCCGGCTGCGCTGGTGCTCGGCTATTTTTTGCCAGTGGTTATACCTTATTTGCTGATGATAGGCGGTGCTTTCCTTTGCTTCGAGGGTTATGAAAAAGTGCACTCCATGTTCAGCAAAACCCACGAGCCGACTGACGAACCCACCGAAGAGATGGACGTGATCACCCCGGAAGAACTGGAAAAAGAAAGAGTAAGCGGCGCCATACGCACAGACTTTATCCTATCCGCAGAGATCATGGCGATTGCCTACGCCACCGTAGCCGACAGCACCCTCGTCAATCAGATCGTGGTGCTGTTCGCGGTAGCTATCTTTATTACCGTTGCGGTATACGGCTTTGTGGCCCTGATCGTGAAGGCCGATGATATTGGCGTGCACATGGCGCAGGACAAGTTCCACCCGACTACTCAGAAGATCGGCCGCGGCATTGTGAAATTCATGCCGAAATTCCTGACTATACTTGGCTACGTGGGTACAGCGGCCATGCTGTGGGTAGGGGCCGAGATTATTGCGCATGGCTTGCCGTTTATGCATCACCCCATGGAAACTCTGGATCACTTATTCCCTGACATACCTGTGCTTGGTTGGCTCGTGAAGGTGCTGGTGCTGGCATTGGGTGGTTTGCTGCTGGGAGCTGTAATTGCGCAAATTGTGACCCTGGGCAAAAAACTATTCAAACGCCCTGCCGAAAAGGTAGCACACTAAGCTACAGTTTCAATAAAACACAAAAGCGCTATACTTAGGCGACCTTTTGTGTTTCTATCGTGTCTGTACTCTGTTGGTTAAGCCCTGGCAGTTTTCGCCAGCTGCTGCTTTTCCTGACTATTTTTTTTCGGCTTTTTCTTCTTGTTCCACCACACCAGGAAACCAGTGATCGGGAGGCTGGCGCAAATCAGGCTGATAAGAAAAGCCAGGATCTTGCCTGGCAATCCCCACACGATGCCCACGTGCATGTCGTAGTTGAGCATCACCAGCTGGTCTGCCAAACTGGCCTCTGAGTAGCGGTCGCCCTGCACGCGGTAGAGCTCCAGGGTATGCTGGTCGTAGTAGTATTCGTTTCGGTTATACCAGGTGCCAAATTCCTGGTAGGCTGTGAGTTCAATCGCGTCTTCTTCGTCTTCCAGGATTGGCGTCATGTACCAGCCTTGTGCGTTTGGCTCCAGGGCCAGCGTCTTGTACCAGGCTTTGTCGAGCATCGAAACGGTGTCGTCGGCAAACATACCCGCCTTGGAAACGTCAGAGTGCGGATGGTGGTGTCCGGGCTTCTCTTCGCCGCCAGAGGTGAGGTAATACAGGCCATTGCCAAACCACTCAAAGCTCCAGACCAGGCCCGTGACGGCCAGCACGAAAGCCAGGATCAGGCTGTAAAAACCCACCACATTGTGCAGGTCGTAGTTCACCCGCTTGAACTTACCGTTCCACTTGATCTTGAAGCTCTTGTTCAGCTCAGATTTGCTCAGTTTTTTGGGCCACCACATCACCAGACCCGTGAAAAGCAGCACCACAAAGATCAGGGTGGCTATACCTACCACCGGGCGTCCGATCTCGTAAGGCAGCCACAGGGCGCGGTGCCCGTCTATGATAAAATGAAAGAAGTCGAATTGTCCGTCCCCACTGCTCTGCTTTTTTAGAAACTCACCGGTATAGGGGTTGATAAAGATGGCGGTGAAGTCTGCCTCTCCATTGCCCCCACCCATATACCGACTGCGGCAGCCCCTTCTTTGTTGCTGTAGGTTAGGCCGGTTGGCTTCACGCCAGGCATGTAGACTGCTGCCGTATCCAGCAACTGACTTGGTGGCACAAAAGGCTTATCCTGTGCCTCTACAAAGCGCCAGGGCTCCAGGGCATCTTTGATGTCCGGCTCAAAGACATAGATACAGCCCGTAATGCTGACGATGAACACCACAATGCCCGATGCAAGGCCAAGCCAGAGGTGCAGCCAGTCATTCACCCGTCTCAACACACTTTTGCCGCTATTCTTCTTGCTTTTCATCTTGTTCAGAAAGGAATTTTAAAGAGAGAATACCCGCTCCATCGTACGTCGATGAAGCGGGTATAAGAGTCAATGTCTGTTAAAGTTTGGATATACCAGCCACAAAGTTGGCTTCCACTTCTGCTCCTTTGGTGGCCGAGTTGGTTTCGGTGTCTATTCTGTATACAAAAATGCTGTTGCCTTCCGGAACGCCCATGTACACATACTTGCCGTCCTGCAACGCTGCCAGTCTTCGACCGCTGCCAGCATGCTCCGGCAGGCCATCGATGTAATTAAGGGTTTTGCTGTTGAGGTTGATGATCGCGGATCGCAGCGGGCCGTCTGTCCAGGCTGCCTGCTGGTTTCTGGCAGCTGTGTTGATCTCAACAAATGCTTTACCGTTACCCAGGTACTTCAGGTGCGAGATGGTTTTTCCGCCGGTCAGCTGCTCCACATTGAAAAAGTAAGTCTGGTCGAAAGTAGTCTCGCCATTCTTGATACGCAGGATACCGGGCTTGTTGGTCACCTGGCTGTAGCCGTTTGCCGGGTTAGAGTGCGACAGGGCATACACATTTCCCTTTTCATCTTCCGTCAAACCTGACTTGGTGTTAAAGCCACCGATCGGACCAGTACGGGTATCCTCGATCACTTTCTGGAACTCTAAGCCCGGGTAGGAGAAAACTGCGATCTGCGCTTTGTCAGTATGCGGGGTTGCGTAGGTAGTCGGGTCGCTGATGTAGTAGCTCAGGTATAGGTTGTTGCCACTGATGGCCATCCCTGAATAAGAAGGTGCCTTGAGGTTGGTAATCGCAGAAACAAGGTGCTGCTTGGTGGCAGTAACCGTTACGGTGTTGGCGCTGAAGGTATGGAACTTGATCACGTCGGAAGTCGATGCCATTTCCACGCCCACCAGGGTATTATCGTCAGCCTTGATAATATCAGACAGGCTGTTGGGGAAGGAAACGTTGCCGATCTGCTTTAGCTCACCAGATTCATTTTTAGAGATACCCACCACATTCACGTCATCCAGACCGCCGATACTGTAGATCGTGTTGTCGATCTGCGTGAAGTCGTAGTAACCCGGCTGCTCTATGCCTTGTCCTTTGGCAGTAAGTGGGCCTGTCATCAGGTCACTGAAAGGAACGGTGTAATACGTAAAGCCTCCGTCGCTGCCCTGGATGGCAAGTGACATCACAAATGAGCTGTCAGCATCCGGGGTCGGGTTATCGTCGTTGCTGTCGCAGGAGGTGAACAGTAGGGCAGAGCAGAGGCTCAGGACTGGTAATGCCAGTTTGCTGGCGTATTTAAATGAAAGCATATGATTTGTTTGAATTTAGATTATAGTTAAAGGACATATCTGAATTTCAGGTAAAAAGCACGGCCGGGTTTCTGCAGATAGTACTTATCGTATAGCAGGGCATCGGTCAGGTTTCGGCATTCAATCGCAACGTTATACCTGCCCTCCCGGAAACTGCCGGAGAGTTCGAGGTTGTGCGATGACTGTGTCGGGATCACTTTTTTTGTATCTCGGGAGCCTAGTTCTGCCCAGCTCAGGAAGTACTGCTCCACATAGTTGTAGAAGTAGTTGACATTCCAGACAGACCCCGGCACGAGCACATCCCGGAAGGTAAGGCCCGCATTGGCGTTGCCGAACATATAAGGGGTGTTGGGTAAACGGAAGCCTTTTTGAAAGTTCCGCTGCCACCCAGTGTTGGTATAAGACTCGTTAAATACAAAGTCGGCCTGGTCGGTGATGTCCTGGAAGGTGAAGTTGCCGCCCAATCGTAGCATGTCGCGCCACTGGTAGCGCAGACTGCCTTCCACGCCCAGCGTTCTTGTTTCGCTCAGGTTGTCATAATAGGTCTGTGGGCTGGCTACTCTTACTACCTGGTAGATCAGGTCTTTAGCTTCACGGTAAACAAAGCTGCTCTCGAGGTTGATCTGATGATCCTGACCTAGCTTAAAGCCATAGGAGGCTCCGGCGTTAAAGTTGTCGCTCTGCTCCGGGCCCAGGTCAGGGTTTGGCTGCACAAACAGCCCGTCTCCAAAAATTTCGGTGGCCCAGGGCATCCGGTAGGTATGTTCGTATGAAGCCTTCAGCTGCAGGTCCGGCAGCAGGAAGTAGGTGGTAGCCAGGCCGTAGCCGAAGTTCTGCTTGCTCGATTCCAGGGCTTCGGTACGCTGGGTTTCAAGGGCAAAGTCATACTGTTTGCTCGTTCTGGCATGGAGGAAGTAGGCTTTACTGAACAGCGTAGTGCTCCACTTTTCATTCAGGTCAAACTTGTAAGCCAGGCCCAGCACCTGCTTGTTCAGCGATCTCGGAAACTGGTTCTCAATTCTGTCCGGATTCTCAGCGTCGAAAGCCTTGCGGCGGAAATAGGAGTAGGCGTAGTTGAAGGCCAGTGAATGCTTCGGACTCAAGGTATAGCCTGCATTCAGCTGGCTGTTAAAGTCGTTGTCGTCAAACGTGGTATAGGTGCGGGACAGCTCTCCGTTATTGGACCCCGGCGTGTAAGTAGCATGTCCCAACCAGTTGTAAGTAACGCCGCGCAGGGTGTCGATCACTTCGCTTTGGGTGATGTTGTAAGCTGTGTAAAGACTCACATTCAATCCGTCTACCAGCAAATTGTCTTTGCTATACCGGAGGGTAGGTACCACCGAACGGCTGTTGCGCATGATGCCACCGTACACGCTGTTCATGGTCGCGCCGGTCTGCACCTGCTTGTCATTGCCCGAAGCGATCACGCCAAAGAGGAGGTTGTCAGCGTACTTTTTATTGACCCAGCCTGTTTCCAGCTTCACAGTGCCGGAGCGGTAGCGGTCATGGAATCGCTCTACCTCAGTCGTGTCGATGATGTTGCTTCCTTCCCTGATCGGAACCAGTACCCGGTAGTTATTATCAGAGTAGTTATAGTTCACATTGCCCCTGAAGGTATAGCCATTCGTTGGATTGGTATAGGCACCATTCAGCGACAGCCGGTGGGTATTAAAAGAGCCGATGGAATAGGAGGCGTCCAGGAACTTAGCTTTTCGGTTGGTGATGATGTTCACGGCACCGCCTAACGCGTCCGTACCCAGCCACACGGGTACCACCCCCTTGTACACCTCGATCCGGTCGATGGAATTGACAGGGATGTCACTCATCTGCAGTGAGGAGCCAAAGTTGTCCATCGGGATGCCGTCGAGGAAGAACTTTACCTGATCCCCTGAAAAGCCATTGAGTGAGAAACTCAGGTTAGAGCCCAGGCCACCTTCTTCCAGCACCCTGACCCCAGCTACCCGATTCAGTACTTCTTTGGCGTCAGATGTGCTGTTTTGCAGCTCTCTCGTTGAAATGGCGGTGACAGCATAAGGCTGCTCGTTTACCTCTCGGGTGGCAGATTTACCGATGATCTCCACGCCCTTCATTTCAAAGGATTTCTCGCGGAGGCTGACATTTAGTTCTAAAGTTTGAGAGGGTTTGAGCGAGATGCTTTTTTCCTGCGTCTCAAAGCCCAGGAAGCTAATCAACAATGTGTAATCGCCCGGGGAAACATTGTTTATTTCGTATCGGCCTGCGGCATCCGTGGTAATGCCTTTCTGGGCCTCCCTGAGTACTACACTTACACCTGCCAGCGGTTCTCCGGCGGAAGTACTGACGCTACCGGAGATACCTGCTTTGGCCAATTCCTGGCCCCAGGCTGTGTTGGTGAAGCATACCAGCACCAGAAGGCTAACAATCGAACCGATGATTTTGATAAACTGCCGCAATGCCTGTATTATTTAGAATCATTTTAAATTGAGGCAAAGCTATGACAGAAAATTTAAGGTTCAAAAAATTATTTAGATTAATTCTAAACAAATGAAGTGGGTGCTGCGCAGCTGCGGTATGCCATTCGGTTTTTAGCGGTGTGTCAGTGTCCTGAAGACCGAACGGGAGGACAAAAGTGGAGATAGGAATGAATTGATGCGAACGCAAGCTTACCTGGATAATTAGCCCCGGCGATGAGGTGAATACCTGCTCTGAGGTATAACCCACAGGTATGGCACCACTTCGTGCAAATGCTGCTCCTGTCTGAATGGGAATGAAAGCACTTTAAGTTAATAAGGAATACTTGTGTTGTCCAGGGACTACATCTGCTCCTGCCTATACTTGTGTGCGGTTTCAGCTACCAGTTTCAGGATGTTTTTCAGGACGGGACTGTTGTCATTTCTGCGCCAGGTGACATATAGGTTCATCTGGTAGGGGAGTTTGATAAAGCGCACATTAGGCAGGGCACTGAATGAATAAGAGTAGGGTAGAATGGTTACGCCGAGCCCCTTGGAAACCAGTCCCAGCACCATGCCCCCGAAATCTGTCTCGATGCGCACATCAGGGGTGAAATGATGGTCCTCAAAAATCTGACGCAGGCCCGCGGTATAAAACGTCGTCTGGGCCAGGTTTGACAGAATGAATTTTTCGTTTTCCAGATCGTGCAGCCCTGTAAAGTTCTGCTCAGTGAGTCGGTGGCCTTGCGGCACGGCCAATGCATAAGACTCCGAATAAAGGCACTCCGACTGCAGCGCAGGGTTCTCGGCAGGGTCACGGCGGAAGGCCATGTCCATCTGGTAGTTGAGCAGCAGTTGCTCAAAGCTGATGTCAGTAGGCTCCACCAGTTCTACTTTCAGTTCGGGAAGGGCATGGGAGATGCTCGTGATCAGGTCAGGCATAAAGCCATAAACAATGGAGCCGGGATACCCGATGCGCACTAAGCCAAAGGCACCTTCGTGAATCTTCCGGGCCTGCAGGTGAATGCGGTTTATCTCATCGAGCAGTGGCAGCCACTGGTCGCGCAGAAAAGCTCCTGCCTCGGTGAGCTTCACACTCCGCTTCGTCCGCTCAAAGAGCTGCACCCCCAGTTCTTCTTCCAGCGCTTTGATCTGTCGGCTGAGGGCTGACTGCGTGATGAACATGCGCTCGGCTGTGTTCCAGAAGTGCAACTCCTGCGCCAGTGCCAGAAAGTACCTGATCTGCTGTAGCTCCATCAGCTGTGATTCATTTTTTGCATTAGTCAAGCGAATAAAAGCATTTTTAAGCCCATTTGCACCAGTTTACTTTGCAATCATAAATTATTAGTCACTAAAGCTATGCTAACACTACGCAAATACATGGGAGAGGCAGTCGGTTGGACGGCGCTTTCTTTTTCGCTTTCGGCCTTTAGCCTGAACAGCATGGGGCTTACACACGGACAGTCGCTGGAGTACCTGGGGATGAACATCGTCGGATGCTTTTTTATGATCCTGTATGCTGTCTCCAAAAAGGCGCATGCAAGCTCGGTGCTGAACACGATCTTCCTGCTTGTTGCCGTCATCGCCTTAGTCAGGGCTTATTTCATGCAACCTTAGTCAGCATTTCTGATAAGATAGAACTTACAGGCTCCCCGGAGCAAGCGATCCCTGCAGATGAAAATCTGCAGGGATTTTTTTTGCTGACCACACTCGCCGAAGCTGCTTTGCATTTGATTGGCCATTAGATGCCCGGTGTTCTTATTAATTATTGATTAACAATGGTTTATAAACGTAAAATCCAGGTATGGGCTGCTGTTTTTTTTTTATATGCCGAGGCAACCTTTTTGATTCAAAGTCCGTGATGGGAGCGCAAATTCTGGAACAGTGAGCAAGACAGAAAGCAAAGTGTTGGACGCGCTGCTCCGTCAGTGTCTGAAACAGGACCGTGGGGCGCAGAAAGAGCTGTACCGGCTCTTTTTCGGCTATGCCATGAGTATCTGCGTCCGCTACTCCACGACTGCAGAAGAAGCCAAGGATGTGCTGAACGATGGTTTTATGAAAGTGTTCACCAGGCTGAAGCAGTATGAGCCGCACAAGCCATTCAAGGGCTGGGTACGGCGGATTATGATCAATACAGCTTTAGACAACTACCGGCATAACCTGAAAAACTATTATCTGCAGGACATTGAGACAGCGGAGCCGGCGTCTGATCCTTTTAATGTAGAGCAGCAGCTCAACTATGAGTACCTGATCTCACTGGTGCAGCAGTTATCGCCTGCCTACCGGGCCGTGTTTAACCTCTATGCGATTGATGGCTATACACATGAAGAGATAGCGGAAACGCTGGGGATAGCAGTAGGCACGTCGAAGTCAAACCTGGCCAAGGCCAGGGCAAATTTGCGGGAGGCATTACAAAGAAGCAAAATCGATGAGCACAAACAATATGTCTGACGAGGAGCTGGACAACCTGTTCAGGAAATCAGCCGAGCGCTACGATCCTCCCTTTGATGAAGAGGCATGGAAGGCGATGGACCGGAAACTGGACCATGCCCAGGGCGGACTGGCCGGTCTCTACCGACTGTGGCCCCTCGTGTTGTTGGTGCTGCTGGTAACGGTAGGCACTGTTTGGAAATTGATGGAAAGAGACGCACCACTTCAGGAAAGCACGTCTGTCGCGGTAAAACAAGAGCCCGGACTAGGGTCAGAAATCGCGGCTATACCTGACCATGCCAAAGGAGTAGAGCACGCCACTGTACCAGCACCTGAATCACCCGCTGCGCTATACCCTGCTGTGCAGCCAGGTGCCGGTACAGTGGCCCAATCTGAGCAGAAGCCTGTGCAAAGAAGCAGCGGCCGTGCCCTATCTGAGAGCCAGGCTATACCTGTCAGTCGGGGCGCCATCATGGAGGAGCCTTTGCCAACTGCAACGAGCAGGATGCAGCTAGCCCGAGTGGATATGCCGCAACTTGCTACAGGTATAGCACCGCAAAAAGTTGCGCTGCCTATACCTGCTGAAGATTCTATACCTGCAGACAGCAGCCAGTCTGATAATAGGGGAGAGCGGGTATTCCTGCGCAGTGTGCGGGTGATGCTGGTTGCAGCGCCAGACATGACCACCGTGCGCTTCAAGGATCCGGATGCGGTGAGTGCCAATGCCGGGATGCTGTTCAGTGTGCCCATCACCAGAAGGCTGAGCCTGGTGTCGGGGGCTGTATGGGCCAACAAACGCTACAACGCCACACCCGCCGACTATGCACCCTCCCCAGATTATTGGGACGGCAAAAGGCTGCCTGATCTGATTGCGGCACAATGCAGGGTGCTCGATATACCTATCAACTTGCAGTACCAGCTGCTGGGCTGGGGCAAGAACGTGCTGACGGTGCAGGCCGGGCTTTCCAGTTACCTGATGCTCCATGAATCATATACCTATACCTACCACTACAATGGAAGAGAACCTTACAGCAAAACCCGGGAGTTCTCGAACGAGAACAGGCACTGGTTCGGAGTCCAGAACTTATCGGTAGGGTATACGCGCCAACTGTCTCCTGCCTTCTCGATCGGGGCAGAGCCTTTCGTTAAGATTCCGCTAGCAAGTATAGGCGAAGGGCGAGTGAAGCTCACCAGTGCAGGAGTGTTTTTTACAGCCGGCTTTACATTTAGGTAGAAAGATCAACTGTTTAGGGGGACTTAAACGCACCACGATATGACACAGCTGCGGCTGCGTCAGGAAGAATCTCTTTGCTTACATTTTTGAACCACATCAATTAATTTAATGAAGATGAAAACGTATCGAATCAATTTTGGAATACTACTTGGCGCACTGCTGAGTATGACATTTATGTTTAGCGCTTGTGACGACGATGATGACACCACTGTTATACCTGACGCTGAGATTGTGACCCTGAACGAAGTGGCGCTAACCGGAGCTAACGAGGTGCCACCTGTCAATACACAGGCGACGGGTACCTTCAGGGGCACTTATAACATGGATACTAAAGTGATAAACTACACCATCACTTTTCAGGGCATCACACCTACTGCCATGCACTTTCACAGGGGGGCAGTAGGCGTGGCCGGACCAATCACTATACCAATCAACCCCGACACTGACCCATACTCCAGCAATAACCCTTATTTGAGCCCGTTGGTTGGCGCAACGCCGCCGCTCACAGCTACGCAGGAGGCAGAACTGCTGGCAGGTGAGTGGTACATCAACATTCACAGCAGCCAGTATCCTGATGGCGAATTGAGAGGCCAGATTACCAGATAAGAAACAGTATAGGTGCCCGGCTGTTCTGCTCACTGGCAGCCTGGTGCCTGTACCGCCTCACCCTGTAACATAGGGACGACTTATTTCTGCCCGGCTTTAATTCTGTTTTAACTATTTTTTTTAATTTTAAAGAATTAAGGAACAGCGGTTTCAGCATTTAGAAAATCCGCTAATCAGAAAAAGGCTTTTCTATATGATTGAAATCCAAGACAACCTCCTGAAAGACTTGGAAGCCGTAAGGCAAATCCCCATCGTCCCGAGCATGCTTGAAACGGTCTGTCAGCTTACGGGAATGGGCTTTTCGGCAGTCGCACGTGTAACAGAGGACAGATGGCTGGCCTGTAGTGTGCGTGATCAGGTGCATTTCGGGTTAAAAGAGGGTGATGAACTGGAGATTGCCACAACCCTCTGCAACGAGATCAGGGATCACCGGCAGCCCATCGTTATTGACAATGTTTCAGAAGACCCGGCATACAAAGATCACCATACCCCCAGGATCTATGGCCTCCAAAGTTACATTTCGGTTCCCATCATTCTGAAAGACGGTACTTTTTTCGGGACGCTCTGCGCAATCGATGCTAATCCGGCCAAAGTCAACAACCCCAAGGTGATAAATACTTTTAGGATGTTCGCCGACCTGCTGGCCTTCCACTTGCAGAGCCGTAGCGTGCTGGAGCGCAGCTATGTTGTTAACCTGGAACTGCAGCGTAAAAACAGCATGCTGCGGGATGCCAACTTTGACCTGGATAGTTTTGTGTTCACCGCCTCACACGATCTCAAGTCGCCGGTAGCCAACATCGAAGGCCTGCTCTCGATCCTCTCTGATGCTGTTTCAAAAGAAGAAATGGACCGGGAGGAGATCAAACAAATCACTGCCATGATGAAGACCTCCCTCAAGCGTTTCTCCGCCACAATAAGGGACCTTACCACCATTGTAGAGCTTGACAAAGCAGGTGCAGACGAAAAGGCAGCGGCTCTTGATCTCTATGATATCATGGAATCTGTGAAGCAGGACCTGCAAAGTCTCATTGTCGAGTCTGGTGCGGAGATTGAGGTTATCGCTACGGATAGTCGATTAACGGGCTTTTCACTAAGGAATTTTAAGAGTATCCTCACCAACCTTGTCAGTAACGCCATCAAGTACCGCTCTCCTGACAGAACGCCAGAGGTAATTGTAAAACTCGAAAAGTCTGATGGCAAATCCTATTTGTCGGTGCAGGACAATGGACTAGGTATACCAGCCAAAAAACAGCACAATGTCTTTACGATGTTCAAGCGCTTGCATAACCATGTGGAGGGCAGTGGCATCGGTCTGTACATTGTAAAAAGAATGGTGGATAGAGTGCAGGGAGAGATAAAGGTTGAAAGTGAATTAGACAAAGGCACGACCTTTACGATCGTATTTTAAGAGGTGAATTTAAAGCTTTCCCTTTCGGGGCTTCCATATTACAAGACAGGGGCCCGGCTGAAAAGAGGTGCCCCTGTCTTGTAAGGATGGCAACTCTGCCCTGGGTATCAGTGATGGTCAGATCGGCGGTATTTACATAAAAAGAATTTCCGTTGACGGTACCCACATCACCTGAGCTCAGGTCGGTTGAGTATACACGGCCTTCCACCACATGGTATAGCAGAATCTGTCTGAGGGCGTATTTTCACGAGTTGACAGGCTTTTTCTCCCGGCTGTACCATTTCCGCTTAAACCAGAAGGCCACATTCACCAGTAGAATCAGCGCCGGCACCTCTACCAGCGGACCAATCACACCGGCAAAAGCCTGTCCGCTGTTGATGCCGTATATGCCAATGGCAACTGCTATGGCCAGTTCAAAATTGTTGCCGGTGGCTGTGAAAGAAATGGCCGCGTTTTGGGAATAGTCGGCACCCAGCAACTTGCCCAATATAAAGCTGATCACAAACATAAGCGCGAAGTAGAGCACCAGCGGCACGGCTAGTTGCAGCACATCAAACGGGATCTCCACCATCAACTCGCCCTTCAGGCTGAACATGAGCACAATGGTGAAGAGCAAAGCGATAAGTGTGATAGGAGAGATAAACGGGATGTATGTGTTGTTAAACCAGTCAAGTCCTTTTAGCCTGATAAGTCCGTAACGGCTGATGATGCCGGCAAAGAAAGGTATGCCGAGGTAGATGAGTACGCTCTCGGCAATTTGCCCGATAGTAATATTGATTTCGGCACTTTGTATTCCAAACAGCGGAGGCAGTACCGAGATGAACAAGTAGGCATAAAGGCTGTAGAAGAAGATCTGGAAAATACTGTTAAGCGCCACCAGTCCGGCTGCATACTCCCGGTTACCTTCTGCCAGTTCGTTCCATACCATCACCATGGCGATGCAGCGGGCTATACCAATCAGGATCAGACCGATCATATACTCGGGTTGGTCATGGAAAAAGAGAATGGCCAGAAAGAACATCAGAAAAGGGCCGATCACCCAGTTCAGCAGCAGCGACATGCTCAGGATTTTTACATTCTTGAACACTTCGCCCATTTTCTCATACCTGACCTTGGCCAGTGGCGGATACATCATCAGGATCAGGCCGATGGCAAGCGGAATATTGGTGGTGCCGCTCGACAATGAGTTGATATACCCGGATGAGGCAGGTATAAAGTAGCCGATGCCTATGCCTAGAAACATGGCCAAAAATATCCACAGTGTGAGGTAGCGGTCGAAAAACCTGAGTTTTTTGCGCTGGTAGGTTGGGGTACAGTTGTTAGCACTCATATCATTATTGTATTAGCAGCCCTTTCGCAGGTTCTCAGCATAGACGTTAGGCAGCACCGATTCCTCTACAGCTCTTGCCGCTTTCTCAAAGTCATAGGCAAAGCGGATAAACTCTACTTCTATAGTGTCCTTGTTCAGCACTGAGCTGTGCTCGTCTATGGTCAGCATCACGTAGCCACCCCGGTTATCGGCATCCTTAGGCTTGCCTACCGAGCCGATGTTGATGGCATGGCGGAAGTGCGGCTGTCCCGCTTCGTCAGAACTAAGTATGCGGTGGTAAGGCTTATGGGTATGGCCGAAGCACATGATGTCGGCGTCAGCGTCTTTCATGATGCGCAGCAGGCTTTTTTCATCGCGGTCTTCAAACAGATACTCGTTTATCTTGCGTGGGCTCCCGTGCACGAGCAGCAGATTCAGTTTGTCGTTGTTCAGCTGAAACTCCAGTTTGATGTGGGCAGGCAAAGTGCGCAGATAGCGACGCTGCTCCGGTTTGATGATCTCGTTGGTGAATGAGATGGAGACTGCCCCATTGGCTTTCTCTTCTTCCGTTTTGTAGGCGCAACCGCAGTCGTTGCTCTCTCTGCCGATGCCAAAATCGTAGTTGCCGGCAATGGTTGGGATGTTGCGCTTCCGGATCGCGTCGATCACCTCATTCGGCCAGACGTTGTACCCGACCAGGTCACCGAGACAGTAGATAAAATCAGGTTTACGGGCATCAACGTCTGCAATAAAAGCCTCCAGGGCTGGCAGGTTGGCATGTATGTCGCTGAAGAGTGCTATTCTAGTCATGACAGTCAGGATAGTGCAGGTATAATTCATTGCAATATTACGATTAATTCAGAGCTAAGGCAAGCTCAGTAAGTTATCGTTTTGTAATGAGCTTAGCCTCGCTCCACTACGACATACCTGGCCGAGAATCCATTCTGTTTATAGAGCAGCTGCAGGGCGGTAATAAGGGAGGCTATACCTGTGGATTTGGTTTGCTGACCACCAAGCGGGCGAAGGTAGTTTTGAAAACCGCTTCCCGGCAGACGCATCACGATACGCCGGGCGTCTGACTCCTGTACTTCGGTAAGGGCCTTGGCAAGTATTACCTGGCGCATGTAGGGGAGAGCCGACTTCATGCTGCGGTAATCGGAGAAGGCGTAGAGGCGGCAGTAGGAGCTAAGCTTGACTGAGTTCACGCCTCAAAAATAGGGGATAAATCTTTACCAGCACATCATATCAACCAGGTTGATCTTATTGGTGTAGGGCTCAAGTGCCCGCTTCGTGGCAAGTCCTCTGATCAATCCGATGATATTGGTTTCGGGATTGCTCCATACTTCAGCAAAGAACTCACCCATGTCATAGAGCTGTATGCGATAGCCCCGGCGACCCCGCTCAGCCACGATAAGTCCCGTGTGCCCATATCATCTCCAATCTGCCAGCTAGTGTGTGGGTGTTAAAAAAACTGAGACTCATGCTGTGCTAAAAGTATTCGGGTGAAAAAGCAGGTTTAATCGTTGCTGGGCTCGTCAGGGTTGTCATAATCCCAATAAACTTCGATAATAGCAGGCTTATCCAAGTAAGCAGGTATAGGCGTGTAGATGATCAGTTCCCATCCAATCTTCTGCATGTCTTCGCGGTGCAGGCGCCTGGCCTGCCACATCAGCCGCTCATGTATTTCCTGACCTACAGGACGACGGCTCCCAATATAGGGGCTCCCCTCTTCGAATTTAAATGTGGTAGTATGCATAAACTACAATTTTTACAGCTATACCTTATACTACGTAAGTTGTTATGATTTGAGGTTCAGTTTTTTGAGAATTATCTGAGGGGGTAAGAAAAGCTATTTAGCTGGATAAGCACTGATCGTTCAGATGCCATCACCCTCAGGGCATTCCCGAGTCCCTTTGATAGCTACCTGCAGGTACAGGTTGCTTCAAATGAAGAACAGGGTAGTACCATTGTCCTTTACAATGCACAGGGGCGGGTTATCCACTCGCAGGCAATCACTTTGAAGAGAGGAATTAACACTATCTCATTGACGGAGCTTGATCTGGCGAGCGGTATTTACTTTCTGAGGTCACTACGGGTGATCAGCAGCAAGTACTGAAACTTGTAAATGAGTGATTGCTGTGAACCTGCCTTTGTGGCAAAGTAAAGGTCTAATTGCCTTCAGTCTTTTCGACCTTCTCAAACAGCATAAAATGCTGGATCGGCAGGAAATCCTCCTGACGCTGCAAACGGAATCCGTTAGCCTCCAGCTCTTTTTTGATCTGTTCGGCCGTCATCTTGTGCAGTGCCTAATGCGTACATCCGGATCTTCGGCTTTGTATTCCAGCAACAGCAGTTTACCGTCAGGCTTCAGAGCACGATGGATGGCCTGTAGTATTTCTTTTGGGTAGGAGAGTTCATGGTAGACATCCACCATCAGGGCAATGTCAATAGCACCTGCAGGCAGGTTTACTTGCTGGCTGTCGCCCTTTACAACGATCACGTTGTCAGCGCCTTCTTTACTCCGGCGGGATTCTAACGACTTTACAAACCGGTCTTGTACTTCGACGGCGTATACCTTGCCCGCAGGTACTTTAGGCGCTATCTGAAAGGTATAGAAACCAGTGCCAGCCCCAATGTCGGCCACCACAGTATTGGGCGCCAGGTTCATGTTTTCGATGGTACGCGGTGAGTTCTCTTCTTCCTGCCGTGAGTCGCGGTCGAGCCAGTTGCCACCTGTGGCTGTCATAATAGCAGCAATCTCCCGGCCCATGTATACCTTGCCAGTACCTCCTGACGATGGCCTTTTGTAGGTATAGCCATCGGTTTGCGTGCTGCTGTCAGGTTGCTGTGCCTGGCAGGCGTGGCAGCTGCTCAGGCACAGGGCGATCAGGAAGGTATACAGAAAGGTGAAGCCTGGAAATTTGGTGCGTTCGATCATACGGTATATTTCTCTAGTCGCTGGGTCAGGTCGTCTATCAACTGCTCTGTCCATTTCTCAGCCACCAGTTCATAGTCTGCTTCATCCCAGTTTTGCAAATAGTCCTTCTCCAACCAAACGTTGTCCTGATTCGGGCCGATGGTGTAAAAGTTACGGTCGAGTTTAAACAGCAAATCCTTGGTTAGGTCAAAATTGTCGGCGCCCACCCGCTGAAATCCCTCCAGCCGCAGTCGCAGCCCCATCTGGCTCACGTTCCCCTTATCTAGGCTGATCTCAGTCGTGGCATCAGAGCCTGGTTCGCGCGTCCAGGTGTCAACTAATTTCTCTAGTTTGAAATCATGAAAAAGCGGAATAACATCCGCCAGGTGCTGGTGAATGTGCTGCGCCAGTTCGGGCAGAACAGTGTCATAAAGCTTACGTAAAGCCTGCTTGTCTTTGATTGGGGATTCTTGCATGGTAAAGGGGTATTCAGTCCTTCTTATACGAGCAGGCTGCAGTTTTTGCCACCCCGTGAGAGGGATACTTTACAAACTTATGCGGATGGCATAACAGGTATAGCGGTGAGGCCAAATAATTGCTGAGTGGGGCATGTGGCCAATTTTTTGTATCTTGGGCTGAAATTTTCTCATTCATATAAAACTCTATGAAAGACCAAATCATATTAGCCGGTAAGGCATCCGGTGTCGCGGTCCTGTTAGCGTTGGCAAGTTGTACTTCGTCGCAGACGCCTCAGACTCAGGATACCCAGGTGACAACCCAACAGCAACAGGCCGTTGAAACCAACCCATTGCTGCAGGAGTGGACAGGCCCTTATGGCGGTGTGCCTGCCTCGACAAAATGAACCTGGCCGACCTGAAGCCAGCCATGGAGAAGGCAATGGCCCTAAACCTGGCCGAAATTGAAAAGATTGCTAACAACACACAGCCTGCCACTTTCGAGAACACCATCGAGGAGATGGAACGTGCCGGCAAGGAGTTGAACCGCGTGTTCACGTACTATGGCATCTGGAGCAGCAACGTGTCTACGCCTGAGTTCCGCACCATCCAGCAGGAGATGGCGCCGAAGATCTCTGAGTTCAATTCCAAGATCTCACAGAACGAGAAGCTGTTCCAGCGCATCAAGGTGGTGTATGACAATGCCCAGAAAAACCCGCTGCCAGCCGATCAGCAGCGTGTGGTGGAACTGGTGTACAAAGGCTTTGAGATGGAAGGTGCTAACCTGAGTCCTGAGCAGAAGCAGCGCTATGCCGCTATCAACAAAGAGCTTTCGACGCTTTATACCAAGTTCTCTAATAACATCCTGGCTGACGAGGAGAAGTATGTAGTGTACTTCACCAAAGACCAGCTGAGCGGATTGCCGGAGTCGTTTGTGAAAGCTGCTGCCAAAGCTGCCGCTGACCGTGGCAAGGAAGGCCAGTATGCCGTAACCAACACCCGTTCGAGCATGGACCAGTTCCTGACTTACTCTGACGAGCGTGCGCTTCGTGAGAAGGTATGGAAGAACTACTACTCCCGTGCCGACAACAACGACGAGAACGATAACAAGCAGAACATCGTGGACATCCTGAAACTGCGTCGCGAGCGCGTGCAGCTGATGGGCTACGACAACTATGCACAGTGGAGACTGCAGGACCGCATGGCCAAAACGCCTGAGGCTGCGATGGACCTGATGATGGCGGTATGGCCATCCGCCATTGCCCGTGCTAAGGAAGAGGTGGCTGACATGCAGCAGCTGGCAAACAAAACCAGCAAAACCAAGATCACGATCGAGCCCTGGGACTACCGCTACTACGCCGAGAAAGTGCGTCAGCAGAAGTATGACCTGAACTCTGACGAGGTGAAGCAATACCTGGAGCTGGGCAACCTGACGCAGGCGATCTTCTTCACAGCTGGTGAGCTGTTCAATTTCAACTTCACGCCAGTGCCGGAAGGTTCTGTGCCAGTATTCCATGAAGACGTGAAGGTATGGGAAGTGACCGACAAGACGACCGGCGATCACATCGGTCTGTGGTACCTCGATCCGTTTGCACGTCAGGGCAAGCGCTCTGGTGCCTGGGCGACGACTTACCGCGCCCACACCACATTTGATGGTAAGAAGACGGTATTATCTTCGAACAACTCCAACTTCGTGAAGCCAGCTCCGGGTGAGCCTGTGCTGGTATCATGGGACGATGCGGAAACCTTCTTCCACGAGTTCGGCCACGCGCTGCACTTCCTGGCGTCTAACGTAAAATACCCGACCCTGAACAGCGGTGTGCGTGACTATACCGAGTTCCAGTCGCAGTTGCTGGAGCGCTGGTTGTCTACAGACAAGGTGATCAACCAGTTCCTGAAGCACTACAAGACTGGTGAGCCGATGCCGAAAGAGTTGGTGGCCAAGATTGAGAAAGCCTCTACCTTCAACCAGGGCTTTGCGACAACTGAATTCCTGGCATCAGCCTGATGGATATGCACTTCCACCTGGCCGATCCGAACAACCTGGACCCGGATAAATTTGAGAAAGAAACTTTATCTAAATTAGGTATGCCGAAGGAAATCGTGATGCGTCACCGTTCACCGCACTTCGGTCACGTATTCTCTGGCGAAGGTTATGCCACCGGTTACTATGGTTACCTGTGGGCCGACGTGCTGACGTCTGATGCCTCTGAAGCCTTTGCGGAAGCACCAGGCGGGTTCTATGATGCTGAGGTTGCTGCCAGACTGGTGAAGTACCTGTTTGCACCACGCAACTCCATGGACCCGGCTGACGCTTACCGTCAGTTCCGTGGCCGCGATGCCAAGATTGATGCGCTGATGCGCGACCGTGGCTTCCCGGTACCAGGCCAGCAAGGCAAGAAGTAAATTAGTCGGTAAGGCCTACCTGCGCCTCACCAGACGGCATAGAATCAGCCGGGGTCATTGCATAGCAGTGGCCTCGGCTGTTTTGTTTTACAGAGGTAAAGCTCGCCTTATGCTCCCCGGGCAACCTTTAATTACCCGCACCGTCATAAATGTATCGTACGTTAACTGACCGCTGATCCTATTGAGAAAAAAGCTACAATACTGCATATTTCTGTTGCTGCCGTTACTGCTTGTTTTCAGCAAAGTGAGTCTGGCGCAGGCGCCTGAAGAGAAGCCGGAGGACAAACCCATGCTCAAACTGGGAGGGGCACTGCGTTTTAACTACAATCTCTCTACCTGGAAAAAAGATCAGCTGGAGCGGGGTGGTGACTTTGGTTTTGATCTCTTTCGCATCAATGCAGAAGCCGCTTATAAGGGCATTAAACTCAATGCCGAGTTTCGTCACTACTCCCAGGCATTCGGTGGCGCTTTTCTAAAGCAAGGCTGGTTCCAGTACGATTTCGACGAAGGCTCGCAGCTGCAGGTCGGCCTCAACCAGGTTCCTTTCGGCATCCAGCAATACAACTCCAACAACTGGTTTTTCAACATGACCTATTATGTTGGTTTTGAGGACGACCATGACATGGGCGTAAAATACATCCGCGACAGCGGCCTGTGGCAATGGCAGGCGGCTTATTATAAGAGTGCCGAAGAGTTTGTGTTTGGGTTGGCAGAACCGAGCCCCAACCGCTACTCTTATGATGTGACGGGCCGCAACAAAGAGAACAACCAGCTTGACTTCAAACTGGTGCGCCGGCTCGGCGACAGCCTGGCACACGAAATAGGCTATTCCCTGCAGGGCGGGCTACTCTACAACATCGATACCGAGCGTAACGGTACACGTTACGCAGGTGCGGTGCACTACGAATACAAGTCATCCCACAGCCCCTGGAACATCAAACTGCAGGCCATGCTCTACCGCTTTCAACCAGCCTACGCAGATGGTGCCGACCTCGACTTTGTGGAGATGGGAGCCTATGGCGCCAACTACAATGTGGCAAACCGGGGGGAGATCTACACGGCAGGTATAGCCTATCACATACCGGTAGAAACAAAGCTTTTGCAAGGCATAGACCTATACAATAATTATGGGTACTACAATAAGCGGGAAAGCGACTATGAAAACGCCCACATGAACGTGTTGGGTGCGCTGTTTACCGCAGGGCCCATGTACATCTACACCGATGCGGCATTTGGCTACAACCATCCCTGGCTGGGGCCGGAGTGGACAAATGCCTTCACCACAGGAACCCCAGGTGACACAAAGTGGCATATGCGCTTCAATATCAACATGGGGTATTACTTCTGAGACTTAAACCGAACAGCATGAGTAAAGTTAAGAGCCATATTAGGAAATCATTTGGACTGGAGGTAAATGGCCCTGTTTTCTGGTCATCTATCGTGATCCTGATCATCATTATTGCGCTTGTACTTATTTTCAGGAAAGGGGCAGAGACCTTTTTTGCCGCTGCCCAGACGGCGGTGACGGCTAATGCCGGTTGGTTGTTTATATTGAGTGTCAACCTGTTTGTGGCTTTTTGCTTTTTTATCGCCTTCGGTAGGTTTGGGAGCATCAGGTTAGGCGGCAAAGATGCCAAGCCGGAGTTTTCGACCTCTGCCTGGTTTGCCATGCTATTCAGTGCAGGTATGGGCATAGGGCTTTTGTTCTGGAGTATAGCTGAGCCCATTAACCACTTTCAGACACCACCGATGGGTGAGCCCGGCACACCGGCTGCGGCGCGGCAGGCGATGAACTTTACCTTTCTACACTGGGGGCTCCATGCCTGGGCGATCTATGCGCTGGTTGCCCTGGCCCTGGCTTTCTTTACGTATAACCGGCAACTGCCCCTTACGGTGCGGTCTGCCTTCTACCCCTTCCTGGGGGAGCGCATCCACGGCATCATCGGGCACGTGATCGACATCCTGGCAGTAATTGCGACTTTGTTCGGTCTGGCCACATCTCTTGGGCTTGGCGTGAAGCAGGTGGCTGCCGGTCTCAACCACGTGTTCCCGGTCATCGCAAACGATATCACAACCCAGATCATCCTGATCGCGGTCATCACAGGTATAGCCACTGTTTCGGTGGTAACGGGTGTAGACAAAGGCGTACGCATCCTCAGTGAGTGGAACATCCGCATTGCGCTCCTGATCCTGATCGCGGTGCTAGTGCTTGGTCCTACGGTCTTTATTCTGAGTTCCTATGTGCAAAACACCGGTTACTACCTGGGCAATTTCCTGCAGCTCTCTTTCTGGAACGAAGCCTTCTCAACGAATAACTGGCAAGGCTCCTGGACGGTGTTTTACTGGGCCTGGTGGATCTCCTGGGCTCCTTTCGTGGGCATCTTCATCGCCCGCGTCTCGAAAGGGCGTACGATCAAAGAATTTGTGCTTGGGGTGCTCATTGCCCCATCGCTGCTGTCGTTCCTGTGGATGACTGCTTTCGGAAGTACCGCGCTGCGCGATATACTGGCCGGAAACAACGCCATAGCCGATGCCGTTGCAGCCGATATCTCAACAGCTCTCTTCGTGTTCTTTGAGCAGCTTCCTTTTTCAACTGTACTCTCCGTGATCGGCATTCTACTCATTGCAGGTTTTTTCGTCACCTCTTCAGACTCCGGCTCTTTAGTGGTTGTGAGTCTTACCTCAGGAGGTATTCCTAACCCGCCGGTAGGTACGCGCATCTTCTGGGCGCTTTCAGGAGGGGCTATTGCGGCGGTGCTGTTGCTGGGAGGCGGCTTGCAAGCCCTCCAGACTGCCGTTATTATAACAGGGCTGCCCTTCGCTATTATTCTGCTGCTGATGTGCTATAGTCTGTATCGGGGGCTAAGCGAAGAACTGGAGGAAGAGCTGAAACTGGGGCAGGCGAGTGAGCGGAAGGCTTATCAGCAATTAGTGGCCGAAATGCTGGCCAAAAGAGCCCAGAAACAACATGCGCCAAAAACAGCAGGAGGGGAGAGTAATCCAAATAAACCATTAGAATAGAAAAGCGCTATGATTGCAATTAATGCTATGATGGTCTGCCTGGACCTTAGTGATATAGATGAAAAGCTGGTCGCTTTTGCACGCGCGATCTGTGAGCGGCTACCTGTTGACAAGGTGTACTTTGTGCACAATATCAAAACTTCCGAGCTAAGCGAAGACTTCAGAGAGTGGTTTGGCGAGGTGGACCTGGCAAGTGAGATCGAGGGAAACATAACCGATATCGTGTCTGAGCATTTCGCCAATGCCGCCCCACATGAGATACTGGTCAGCGAAGAGCCCAACACAGAGGTTATTCTGGCCGATCTGGTCAAACGCTATAAAGTGAAGCTGACGCTGTTAGGCAAGAAGTCGAAAGGGAAGAGTACAAATGCATTAGGCACCAAATTGTTGCGCATCCTGCCGTGCAGTATACTGGTGTTCCCGGAGAATGGTGCGTTTAACATTGAAAAGGTGCTGATCCCCATCGATTTCTCCAATACCTCAGTGCACGCATTAAGGCTCAGCAAAAATCTGTCAGACCAGTTAGGCTTGCAGCTCGAGATCATGCATGTGTACCGCCTGCCAAGTCAGTTCTTTCCTCTGATCTCGGAAGAAAAAGCTGTGAAAAAGGCGGAAGAAGTGGTCAAGGAGAAGTTCACTGCCCTGCAGAAGCAGCACCCGGAGATAGTCGGTATACCTTATACCTTGGTCAGAGCGGCTAATAAGAGTGTAGCTGAGCGTATTAGCCTTCATCTCGAAAAAGGTAGGCATGGCATGCTGGTGCTGGGCCTGAAAGGTAATAATCCGATCCCGTCCCTAAGCCTTGGGAGTGTGCCTACCGAGATCTACAACTCAGATATCAACGTGCCGCTTTGGCTGGTTTACTCTGAGGAGGTGATAAAATAAATTCAATGCGGGATTGCCTTTAAATGGCTGTAATAGCTTTTTTCAAAAATAATTTCAGCAATTATGATCTGTTTCGCAACCTTTCGGTAACATGGTCGTAATTTCTGAGATTAATAAGCACCAATGACATTAACAGAGCAGGATATGTTATCCGGTTTACATGGTGTGCTCCCAGATTACCGATTGCCAATTATGGACGAATTTTCTCTTTTTACCAGCAAGCTGCAAACTTGCGATCTGATTGTACTGACAGAAGCGGACGAAACCCGAACATATTGTCGTTTCTATGCGAATGGCCTTTATCAGGACAGAATGTTTATATCAGATGTCTCTGTAAAAGAAAACCTGACGCTACTCAGCAGTGAAGAAGATGTGATTGATTGGAATGGCGTGCAAAACCTTCGTAAAAAATACTGTGAAGCGTTGCATTCAAGCGAAGGTATAAAGCCGGAGAGTTCAAGAGAACCGGTCTAGCGACCGGACATCCAGGCGTTTTTATTGCGCTCAGAAAACAGTCCCCAAGCGTATTTTCTGGATAGTTATAGCTTATAAAAAAGCAAAGGCTCCTTTGTGGGGAGCCCTGCCTCTTCAAAGGATTGCCACATAGGCAACCTTCAACTTTTAGCCGCTGCAAATATAGAGATAATTATACCTATAACCGGTGCTGTTTGTGAAAAAATATTTTTT